>RFVE01000170.1 GCA_009922585.1 Planctomycetia bacterium | reverse complement strand
CGAAAAAGCCTGCGAAAATCCTGAATCCCGACGGCTTGAAAGCTGAATGTCGAGGAACACTTGCCCCGGCATAATCCAGAAATAAATCACGGTCTTTTGGATTCCTGGGAGTATGTCATGCAACCAGTCAACCGTTTGCACAAAAGGGCCAGCAGAAGCCGGCAGCCGATCCGTCACTTTCACTTAAGGATTCGTCAAGCGTGGCGTCACTTCTGCATCGCACACCTCCTCGGGGGCCGGCGGTCGCGTGGACCGCAGGCCCTACCACAGCCGGAGCGGAACCCGTCCGCTGGCGGCCCATGGCTTTGGATTCTGGGGCTGGTTTCGACCTCGAAGCAACCTCGAAGAGGCCATTCAACTATTCGGGTTCGCGATGACATGCCCCGGTCCCATGAGATCAAATACGGGAGGATCAACGCCCATTCACACTCACGGGATCTGACCGGTGAGGCCGTGTCCCATAAAACCAGACGAGCTACCGAGGCCCGTTCTCTGCTTCGAGGTCCCGCAATCACTCAATCGTCAGGTCGCGAGTGGCTCGCGGGCCTTGTACGGTTCGTCCTTTCGTACGATGGCCCATATCAGGACCAGGACCTTCCTGGCGATCGCCACGGCCGCCGCCTTCTTGCCGACGGTCTTGGAGATCTTGAGCCAGTTCTTCTTGACCGAGGCGTCGCAGCGGATCGCCGTCCAGGCCGCCTGCTGCAGAGCTCAGCGCGGATCGGGCGAGCCGGTCTTGCAGATGCGGCCGGGTCGATTCTTGTCGGCCGACGAGTAGCCGATGGGTGTGAGTCCGGCGTAGCGACCGATCGCCTTCGATTCTGCGAAGCGACTGAAGTCGCCGATCTCGGCGATGGCCGTCGCCGCGGTGATCAGCCCGACGCCCGGGATCGACTCGAGGATCGCGCGGAGCGGACGGAAATCTGGTGCTTTCATCAAGTCAACGATCCTGCGCTCACTCGCCGAGATGTCCTGCTCGATCTCCACCAGCCGACGCTGGTGTTGCCAGAGCATCGTCAGGTCTTCCGCCTCGATCCGCTCGACGCCACTCAGCGGGTATCGCTGCAGACCGGTGGCATCCATGCGGGCAGGGCCCGGACGCTTGAGCCGGTTCATGATCGACTTGACGCGGTGCAGCGTCTTGGCGTGATCCCGCGACAGGCCGTTGCGGTGCCGCGTCCAGTCACGGAGCCGTTGAACCTGTCCGGGCGGCGCCCGGGTCAACGGCAGTCGGCCCGTCATGAGCAAGTCGGTGACGTTGAAGGCGTCTTCGCGATCCGTCTTGATGCGACGACCGGCGAGTGCCCGTGCGCCGCGCGCAGCTGCCACCAGCACCTGATCCACGATCGGTTCGGCGTCGGTCCACAGTCCACGGTAGAGGCCGCCCGTCTCGATCGCCACGACACTCGGCCGCGGCAGGCCCGCGAGGAACTCGCAGACCTTCTCCCGGGCCACACACGAGATTTTGCGGCACGATACCGCCCGATCCTTCACATCAATCGTGCACACCGTCAGCGTGTCTTTGTGGAGGTCGTTCCCGACGAAACAGGCAGCATCACTTCGAGCGTTTATCGTGCACTCCATGTAAGGGGGAAACGGCCTAGGCACCCAAAGAAAGGGTATGCGAAGGCATACCCTCGCTCCCTACATGGTTTTACACTGATTGAATTGCTGGTTGTGATCGCCATCATTGGCGTGTTGGTCGGACTCTTGCTGCCGGCGGTGCAGCAGGCTCGCGAGGCGGCCCGAAGAAGTTCCTGCGAGGCGGGGACGCTCTATGACCTGTGGGATTTAAATTACGGGTATGACAACTCGCAGAACCACCCAGCGAGGGCAAAACCGCTGGACGGCTACTTCTGCCCGTCCAAGCCGCGAAATAGCCGGACAAGCGGGAACCAGGCGGTTGGTGACTATGTGTTTAGTGCTGGGACCGGGCACTGCAATGCTGCCGACACACGGTATTGGAGGGGGGTGTTTCACCAGAATTCCAGCATCAAGTTCCGTGAAGTCACGGACGGCTTGAGCAACACCATTGCCGTGGGTGAGAAGTGTACTGAATGGGCGTCGCTCAACAGTCCCCAGTACCGCTGGGGCTGGCACACGTCAAGAAATATGTGCTACGCGATGAACAAGGAAGTCGTACCCGACGCGGCCTATCCGCATGTCGATCAGAACGGAACGGTCGTTCCGGGAACCAGCGCCGTATGGAACGACCGTTGGGCCAATTTCGGCAGCGAACACCCCGGAGGCGCCCAATTCATTGCCGCCGACGGCTCAGGCCACTTCGTGGCGGAAAACATCGACATGAACGTCTACAGGAATCTGGGCGACAAGAGTGACGGCAATATCGCGGCCTTCCCGTAGACTGTACGTGGAGCGAGGACCGACCATTTTGTGTTTGCCAGAGCACTTCATTCGTATTGGGGGTTCTCCCTCAATCCTGTGCGGCTACCGCACACGGTGATGTTTTTGCCGCAGCGGCGTTCTCGACACCACGCGTGGCGGCCGCCTTCTTAGGTCAACTTGCCCAGTCGAAGAAATCCATGAATGCAACACCCACGAGCACGATGTTAAGATGCCAAACCGCTTTCACCGCCTGCGCGTCGATTTTATTGGCGATAACTCTTATCGCCACCTTCGGGTGCGGATCGGCGGAAGAGGAGGCTGCCGAAGCAACAGCCCAGGCATCGGGAACCGTCACAGTCAACGGGAAAGCCGTGACTCGGGGCACGGTCGCGCTATACTCGCTCCAGTCGGGCGCCAGCGCAGAAGCTACGCTCGACAGGGGGGGCAAGTTCAAGTTGACAGATCCCCTCGCTCCGGGACAGTACACGGTCTTTCTTAGCCGCACCGCCGGAGTTCCTGAGAAATTTCTTAGTGAAACTTCCAGTGACTACACGGTGACTCTAAAGGAAGGCGCCAACGAGTTGGTGATCGACTTGAAATGAACCGGCAGCGAATCGCCTTCGCTTGGAGGATAGGACGGTCAATGGCACTTCAACCGCACCTTCGCAAGCATCACTCCCGTCGGCAACAGCCGAACAGTTGGCTTCTGCTCCCTTTTGAGGGCAAGTTGTCGACTCGTACGCCGCGTAAACGGCCGAAAAACGTGAGAAAGAACGGGACGAAGCGGAGAATTCTGCCATCGGCGCAGACCGCTTCCGAATCGCATTCAATGCAGCTGCAAGTTTGTGGTGTCGCGAGGGACAGGGCCGCGGCAGTTAACGGTGATGAATGTCGATCATCGGCAGATCATCCGGTGATGGTTGCTCGAACCCCGAGCACCATGGGACTGCGCTAGGTCACCCCGGTCGACCAGCGGGCCTCGGGCTGGTGGTACCTGTGGCGGATCCAGCGGATCACCCAGATACGACAGGATCTGGTTTCACGCGGTCGAAGCCATCCTAGCCTTCTTCCGCTTGCGAACCTCCGGTTCGAAGGGAGCCGGCTTCTGCCGGCCGTCGGCGATCAGCCGGATGTCGCCGCCACAGTTGGGACACGCCAGTGGAAACGCCTGCCCCACCCGTGTCAGCAGCTTCGCTCAGGCAATCCGTGACGTGTCGTGGTGGCAAGGCTTTGCATCAACGGTTGCCGCCGAACCGCGGCTGTCTCCACCTGCGTTAGCCAAGGCACCGGCATGCTCGCCCGTCTTCGCGTCCCGCTGCTTGCCAAGATTTCCGATGGCAACCGCCGTGACGGCCTGCCGCAGCGGGTGGTTCGCGCATACACCCCGTTGGTCACACAGGCATGCAGATGCACATGCTGGTTGAGCGCAGAGACAAAGCGGTGCTGGAACGAGACCGCCCCCAGCCGAGGGCGGGCCTGTCCCGCTGTGTTACTCTCAGTTGGCACATCCGCCGCATGACAGAGCAACTGTTCGATCTCTTCCAGAAACATCTGTGACAACGCCGTGTGGTTGGCAGTCAGGCAGGCTGGCCGAGGGTGGCCCGGCGACTGGAAAGGCAGTCGAGCCAGGCGTCAAAGCCGGAGCCCGTCTTGCTCGAGGTTTCAAAGATGGTCATGCCGGGACGGACCGAGTCGATGTTGGCCAGGGCCAGGTCGCGGTCGAATTCACAGGCGGCGGCGAGGTCGCACTTGGTGATCGCCGCGACGTCAGCCGTGTTGAACAGCCCCGGGTATTTCAGGGGCTTGTCTTCTCCTTCCGTCACTGAAAGCAGGGCCAGCCTGACATGCTCGCCCAGGTCCCAGCTGGTCGGGCAGACCAGGTTGCCGACGTTCTCAATGAACAGGTAACCGAAATCGACCAGATTCCAGTCAGCCAGTTCCTGTGCCACCATGTCGGCCTCAAGATGGCAGAGGCCGTGGGTCATGATCTGCCGGACCGGGGCACCGCTTTCAGCCAATCGCCGGGCGTCGTTGTCGGTCTCAAGATCGCCGACAATCGCCGCCACCGACTCACCCCGTGATCGCAGCCGCCGGAGGGTCTCAAGCAGAAAGGACGTCTTGCCGGTGCCGGGGCTTGAAACGAGGTTCACCACCAGCAGGCCGAGACGGTCAAACCGCCGCCGCATTGCCCGGGCGGTCTCGTCGTTCTGTTTCAGAATCTTGGTGCGGACTTCAAGAATGCGGGGTATCGCCATCGGTGGTCTCCCTGGTGAAGTCATCGAGCGAAATGCTTTCAAGTTCCAGTTCACGGCCAGCGCGAATGTCACAGCTACGGGTCGCACAGACAGGGCAGGCAAACCGCTGAATGTCTGTCAACTCCTGTTCGGCGTGGCAACGTGGGCACCAGATGCGAACCGGCACCGGAATGACTGTCAGGTTTGATTCAGCCAGGGGCGTCGTCTCGCGTGCGAGCATAAAGCTGGACCGCAGGGCCTCTTCATGGACGCAGGAAAGGCGGCCAATGCGGAGTGTCACGTCAATCACCCGGGCCGCTCCCTGCTGCCGGGCCAGCTCAGTAGCGGTCTCGACAATCGACATGGCGAGTGATAGTTCGTGCACGCCCTGAGTGTATCCTTCGGTGTCATTGCCGACACGTTTGCTCGTGAGGAATAATAGGACGAGGGAAATGCATCTGGCAGACTGCCGCGATGATTTGGCTGTTGAGAATACCGCCCGGAAGGCAAACACCATGCGAGTGACTGAGCCGCGAGCGGGCTTCAATGCGACGCATGAAGATGGTTTGGGAACGCTGCCGCTGACAAAGGTGATCGGCTGTGGCAATTTCTATGCTGGCGACGATGCGGTGGGGCCTTTGGTGATTGGGCGACTTCATGCGGTAGGGCTGCCGGGGCATGTGGCCTGTTTTGATGCGGGCACCAGTGGGATCGACGCGGCACTTGCCTTTCGTGATGCCAGCGAGGCGATCGTGATCGATGCCTGCCGCTCAGGCCATCCGCCCGGCACCATCTTTGAGTTGAACCAGCAAGAGATTGCCAGCCTGAAGGAAGCTGCCCGCCCCAATTTCCATACCCTGCGATGGGATCAGGCAATCGCCGTTGCTGATCAGTTCTGCCAGCCAGGGCCAACGACAATTACGGTGTTTCTGGTGGAGGGACAGAGCTTTTCACTGGGGGATGCAGTCACGCCGGCGGTGGCTGACGCGGTTGAGGAACTGGCGGTAGGTCTGCTTGCCCGGCTGCAGCAGCCGGCTCATGGTAGCCATGCAGGTAATCGCCTTGCTGATCAAGTGGCTCAGCAGCAGCCGGGAGCAACGTGAAATGTGTCTTGCTGTACCCGGACGGGTCGATGCGATCTATGACGAGCAAGGCACCCGGATGGGCCGGGTCGACTTTGGTGGTGTGGTGAAAGAGGTCTGTCTGGCCTGTCTGCCAGAGATCGCCGTCGGTGACTACACAATCGTCCACGTCGGCTTTGCCATCAGCAAGATCGACGAGGCCTC
>RFVE01000169.1 GCA_009922585.1 Planctomycetia bacterium | reverse complement strand
TGGAACTGCTGCTGGCTGACCTGCAGCACCTGGAGAACCTGCTGCCAAAGGCTGAGCGAAACGCCCGCAGCCAAGACAAGGAGGCCAAGGCCAAACTCGAGGTACTGAAAAAGTGCCTGGCTCATCTTGCCGCCGAGCAGCCGATCCGGACCCTCGAACTCACTCCGGTAGAGCGGAAGTCGATCAAGGAACTCGGCCTGCTCTCAGCCAAGCCGATCCTCTATGTCGCCAACGTCGATGAGACCGACCTGGCCGGCGCCGGACCGCTGGTCGAGCAGGTTCGCCAGGCCGCCGCCGCCTCGGGGGCTGACGTGGTCGCTGTCTGCGCCAAGCTTGAGGCCGAGCTTGCCGAACTCGATGAGGCCGACCGGGCGGAGATGCTTGCCGACGTCGGCTTGACCGAACCGGCCCTCGGCGTGCTGGCCCGGGGCGCCTACAAAACACTCGGCCTCCAGAGCTTTTTCACCGCCGGGGAAGGAGTGATCCACACCGACTTTGAAAAGGGCTTCATCCGCGCCGAGATCTATTCAGTAGAGGACCTCGAAGCCCTCGGCAGCGAAAAGGAAATCCGGGCCGCCGGCAAACTGCGAGTTGAAGGTAAGGAGTACGTCATGCATGACGGCGATGTCTGCCATTTCCTGTTCAACCGCTAGCAGAACTCGGAAAGACGATCTCTGCTGCCGGACAAGGCGGACATCGACAACTTGAAAATGCCCTTTTATCGCGGGATTGGTCTGAGACGTCTGGCGACTGCCAGCTTTGATCGATCGCGGCCATCAACCGGTTTTTTTGTTGCATGCGGATCAGCCGACCATGAGTGAGCTCAGAGCACGGGGCGGCATGCGACGCTGATACCGCCCACACCGACTAGCACAATAAGAAACTTCAGCCGCAGCGGCACGCCCGGCCAGCCCCGACGCGATGTCATGCTTATTTCCGCCCGCGCCACCCTGACCCCGTTGGGTAATGCCCGCTCACCCGCAGATTGTTGTCTTCACCTACCACAAGACCGGCACGGTCCTGTTCCAATCAATCCTGGCATCTGTCGCCGCCCAGTTTGGGTTGAAGTTCGCAGAATATTTTGGGTATGTCGAGCGGATCGATCCCGGCTTGGACATCGCCTTGCTTGCTCATTCGTTGGTGCCCCCTCGCTTCGCAGCACGTCCATTTCGGGCAATCCGTGTGGTTCGGGACCCTCGCGACATTTGGGTTTCGGGGTATCTCTACCATCGCCGTTGCAGCGAGGCCTGGTGTACCAACACCAACTTCAACCCCTCGCCACCGATCACCTACCCCCGGGTTGATTACTCATTTCAGCACTATCCCGAGGTGTGGAAACAACGCTATCTGGCATGGCTTGGCGGCAAGTCGTATCAACAAAACCTGCTTGATCGTGACCGCCCAGCCGGCCTCGCGTTTGAACTTGAAGGCTACAGCGGCCAGACGTTCAAAGCGATGCGGGACTGGCGGCTCGCTGCGGGCAAAACGGTTTGTTGTTCAGCGACCAACGACCAGACGATTCAGATCATTGCCAGCGGACAAGGCGGCATCCTCCCCGCGTCGCTGCCCGAACCGACGACTCAAAGCCCCGAACATGACAGTGACGATATTCTGCTCGTCCAGCTTGAGGCCGTGCAAGCAGACTTTGATGCTGCGATGCTCGCCATATTCTCACACCTAAAACTTTCCGACCAAGCATGTGCCCAAGCGGTCGAGATCGCTCGACAACACGATCTTGCGAGGATGAGCGACACCGCGATGACGCAGTTCAACCACGCCCATTCGCGGAATCCCTCGCGGTGGCGAACATTTCTGTCGGCCAACCAGGTCAGATCATTTGAAACATGCTATGCGGATCTCATCCTGAATTTGGGATATCGGCTGGCCGGGGGTGGTACTGACGAAAAGATTCCGGAGCGACCACCGCCTCAACCGACAACCGAAAGCAGCACGACCTCCAGAGCTGCTCACCTAGCGCATCCACCGGCACGAAAGAATGCGAAGCGGCTCATCTATTGCGATCCCGCCTTACGGACCTATTCTGGCCATTCGCTGACATTCGGGAAGCATTACCAGAATGGCTTCCAGATGCTCGGGCAGCCGCTGGTGACACTCGCGCACCGCGAGGTTGATGCCGCCATCGGGCAGGAGATGAACGCCCTCGGGGCATTTCGGCTCTGCCCCTCCAGCCGCACATCAGCCGACCCGCTCTGCGGGCCGACAAAATCGTACCTCGATGTGTCGCAGGTGATTTTTGAAGATCTGACCGCCGTCAAGGGAATTGCTGGTGACGATCGCATCGTGTTCGAAGCCTCGTCACCAGCGGCCATCACCGGCCTCACCCGCTGGATGCACGCTCGCGGAGACAGCTGTCCTCAGGTCGTCGTGATGCTCCACAACGCCGCCGGGGTCACCGGGCGAAGGCGCCCTGATGGCAACATCGAGGCGGTTCCATTGGGGCCGGAACCGGCCCTCTACCGGCTGGCGGGTCTCAGCATTCCGGCGGCGATCGCCCAGCGGCTGACATTCGTCACATCCTATGACTGCTACGCGGCGGTCTACGCAGACCTGCTGCAGCAACCCGTGCAGCGTACCCCGCACCCAGTCGCGGCGGTCCCGACGCCAATCCGGCGAGCAGGCCGATCGCCAATCGTCGTCGGATTTATCGGAGCCCAGCAGCCCCGCAAGGGCTTCGGGCTGGTCCCAGAGGTCGCGCGCCGACTCTTGCAACAGCCCCTGCCGATTCAGGTCGTGGTCCAAGACAGTTTTGCCGCAATGCAGGAGCCGCTGGCTGCGTTGCAGACCTTGGCCACGACCGATTCCCGGCTTGCCGTTGAAGTCGGGCCAGTCGATCAACCGGGCTGGCAGGCGATTCTCGACCGCTGCGACCTCCTCGTCGCCCCCTATGATCAGCAATTTTTCCTCGTCAACGGCTCTGGGATCGTCACCGACGCGATTGCCAACGGTCTGCCGATCGTGGTGCCCGCAGAGACAACGCTTGCTGCACTTCTCCACCAGCATGGCTGCGGCCCGGTCACCTTTCAGACCACAACGGTGGAAGCGGTCGCGCAGGCGGTCGAACAGGCGGTCTCCCAGCACGACCAACTCTGCGATGCGGCCCATCGCGGGAGGGATTCCTGGGCGCAGACAAACGGCCCCTTGGCGGCCGCCGGCGGAATACTAAATTGCTTCCGGGGACTCGCCTGAATGGAAAGCGCCCATTATTGGGATCCGTTCGGTCGAATTTGATAACCTCGTTTCAAGTGAAAAAGGAGCTTCCTCCACTGGCAGTTCCGCAACCGGTTGCATTCGCCTGCCGAAACGTCATTCGTGGAATTCGCCCTTAAGACCGATCTCGCCGGTACACTGCGGCGACACCTTGCCTACGACCGTACCGGGGCGGCTTGCTACCGGACTGCGCCGGAGCTTCCCTGGGCTCTGCCAGAACCGGTCGGCTGCCCGGCGTACTCGCCTTTTCTTGACGGTGTTCCCCTCAAGCCAGCCCATCAGGCGAAAGCCATCCCCTGCTTTCTCGCGGAGATCGCCGGGGGCCGTCTCCTCAAGCAGCACCGCAGTATTTTTTGTTTCGACCAACGCCAGCGGGAATTCTTTTGCCACCGGGCCTTTGATCCCATTTTCGCCTTCACGCCCGGCTTTTGGCGGCAGCAGGTGCAGTCACTGCAGATGAGCCAGACGCTGGAACTGCCTGGCCGCTGCCTGCTGCTCGACAGCCGTTACGGCAGAGAGTTCTACCACTTCAATGCCACAGTCCTCGGCCGCCTGGCCCGCTTCCTCAGCTTCGACCGACGACTCGCAGACATCGACTATTTTCTCCTCCCCGAAGCCACTGGCACCGTCACCACCTGGGCTGACCTGCTGGGGATTCCCCTGGAAAAAAGGGTCCATCTCGGCGAGCACGTTGCAGTGGATGCCGGGCAGTTGGTGGTGCCATCGGCGCCCGAGGAATTCGACCTGAGCACGATGGCTTTCATCAACAACACCCTGTTGAGGTCTGTCGCCAAGCCTGAAAAAAGTCTCTATATCAGCCGCTCGCTCAGTCCAAACGGCCGCCAGATTCTCAACGAACAAGAACTGGTCGAGCAGGTGCTGCTGCCGCGGGGCTTTGAGGTGGTTCACCTGGAAAAGCTTCCGCTCCGGCAGCAGGCCGAAACGCTCGCGGCCAGTCGGGTGATCGTCGCCGCCCATGGGGCGGGGCTCACCAACCTCATCTTCTGTGCGGCCGGCACCTCTGTGCTCGAACTTTTTTCACCCCGCTGGATCGAGTTCTGCTTTGCCCGCGTGGCATCCCTCGTTGGCATGCAGAGCTACTACCACGTCAGCCGCGATCTACCCGATCGAAACATGGCGTTTGAGCCAAAAGCGTTTGCGGAGGTCGTTGACGCCGTCCTTGACCGGGCCGGCTGATTGGTCTCGGTCCTCTTCGATAAACGCCAACAGTCAGCACCACATTATGGATGTTCAATCGCGACCCAAGGTGATGGTGGCCGGCTGCTTCGATCTGCTTCATGCCAGTCATGTAGCATTTCTTGCAAAGGCTGCGGCGTTTGGAGACCTCCACGTTTCACTCGGCTCAGATCAGTCGATTCTTCGACAGAAGGGAAAGTCTCCGGCCTATTCCGAGCAGGAACGAAGGTACCTCCTCGCCAATCTGCGGATCGTGCACTGGGTTGAGATTGTGCGTGACCCGGGCCCGCTCGGATTTCTTGAACATCTCGACCAGATCAAGCCGGACATCTTTGTCATCAATGAGGACGGCGACACCGTTGAAAAACGAGAGGCCTGTCGGCTGCGGGGAGTGGAATATCGCGTGTTCCCCCGCGACAACTTCAATCCAGACAGGCCGACATCAAGCACCCAGATTGCCAGTGAGGATTATCTTCCCACCCGACTGAGCCTCTGCAGCGGCTTCATGGATCAGCCAGCTATCAACCGGCGAACCTCGGGCGGGGGCGGCAGCCTGGTCGTGCTGACGATCGAAGGCTTCCCGGGTCTCCGCGATCGTTCGGGCATGGCGACAAGCACCCGCAAAACGGCACGAAAATACTTCGGGTGCCAGCTCCCGACCAGCTATTCACCTGACACCTTGGCAGAGATGATCTTCTGCCTGGAAAATCCACCACATCGCCGAGACTATCTTTCCGGCAGCCTCGATGCCCGCGGGATCACCGGATACGGGGCGAGTTTGTTCACGTACCCAGCAGGCGGCTTCTTCCCCAACACCATCAACCAGCGGCAGGACGAGGCGACTCTCGCCTGGCTTGAAGCCCACCTTTACCTCCGCCACTCCTGGAACCGCCCTCCAGACGTGCAGATCCAGCCGCGGCTTGAAACCGATTCGTTCACCGCTGCCATCGATAGCATGCAGGCAGCGAGTCTTGACTGCTGGGCCGCGATCGACCGGCAGGATCTCGCAGCATTGGCTGATGCTGTCGACCGCTCACACCGGGCACAGACCGCTGCTATCGAAAACCATTGTCCGGTGGAACTACGGGACTTCATCGCAAATGAACAGGCCGCTGCAGCCATGGTGATGGGGGCTGGCGGCGGCGGCTATGTCGCCTTCGTCGCTGAGACGATTCCAGCCGATGCAATCCCGATCCACATCCGTCGATCTGATCCCTAACCAGAACACCCCCGCCCTGAAAAGGTCGCTCCGTTGTCTACTCCCGCACGACTGCTCATCGTCGATCCGAGCCATATCCTTCAGACCGGACACAACCACGCGGTGAACACGCTCTTTTGCGAAGAAGCAGCGCGACGAACGATTGACTGCCGCGTATTTTCCCACCAAAAGCTTGCGGCGACGGATGGCATCTGGCCCGTCTTCCAGGTGATGGCCTACAAGGCGTTTCCCGAAGA
>RFVE01000168.1 GCA_009922585.1 Planctomycetia bacterium | reverse complement strand
CCTTTGCCGATCTCAATGGCAACGGTGACTGGAATGCTGGGGAGCCCTATCTGGATCTCTTGGCCGACAGGGCCTTCACCAAGGCTGCCCTTTTTTCTCCAACAAGTTATCCCGACCACAAATTTGTGGGCTCGAAGGAGGGCTTCTTCGTCGGCCTGCAGGAGCGATACCAACGTCACCAGTGGGAGCGGTGGAAACTTGTCGAGGCAACATGGGAGGATATCGAGGGCCTCACCAGAACCGAACCGAATCCCGAGACAGTCGATGCAGCTGAAAATGCTGACGAAGAGACCATAGGCACTGCGACGCCAGAGGAATGACCAGCCGCACTGGATGACCTCAGGCAGATTCACTTGCCACGGTACCAGCCAGCACCTCAGCCAGATGGACCGTACGAACCCGCCGGCCGCCGGATGTTGCCGCCTGCCGTGAGAGCCAGCCATCGAGCTGCAACTGACAACTCGGGTCACTTGAGACGATATAGTCGCACTCGGTGCGGGCGAGCGAGCCGCCCTTCACCTCGGCCATCGCCGTCGAGATCATCGGAAACTTGACGCTGAACAGGCCGCCGAACCCACAGCAGCTCTCGGGCTCGTCACACTCGACCAGCTCAAGATCTTTCACCGCCGCCAGCAGCTGCCGCGGCTCATCCCGAACCCCCAGCTCCCGCAGGCCGTGGCAGCCGTCGTGGTAGGTCACCCGATGGGGAAACCGGGCGCCGACATCGGTGATGCCGAGTTTCTTGACGAGGAACTCCCCAAACTCAAATGTTTTCGCTGCGAGATCGAGGGCAGCCGTCTGGTGCGGGGTGTCCTTGAGCAGTTGTGGATAGAAAACCCGCATCATCGCCACGCATGAGCCACTCGGGCCAACTACCGCTTCAGCATCGGCGAAGATGCCGACCGCTCGGGCTGCCACCTCGCGGGCCTCATCCCAATAGCCAGCGTTAAAGCTCGGCTGGCCGCAACATGTCTGGGCCTCACGAAAACTGCAGGTATGTCCCAGCCGCTCTAGCACGGTTGCCACCGCCAAGCCGACCTGCGGCGACATCTGATCGACAAAGCAGGGAATGAAAAGATCGACGTTCATGTGTTCAAGTGTAGCCCGCCAAAAGCCCTTTGGGGGCGGTGGGAATTGCGACGTTCGCCCCCCATCAATCCGATCGCTGCCGGTGGCCCCCACTTAAGAAGACGAGTTCGGGGCTGCCCATGCCCACGAGCGAGCTCCAGAAGCAAGCGCAGCCCGGAGGGCGAAGCGTCGCGGATGGGCAGTGAACGAAGGCCAAGGATGGCCGAAGTGAACGTCCAGCGAGTGGGCATGGGCAGCCCCGAACGGTTGGCGTACCAACCGGCAACACCAAGACGAAGATCACACGTCAGCCGGCTGACCGGAATCACTCAGCTGCGGCGCTGGATCGCCCGGGCCATGGCCGCCCCCATGTCGGCTGGGCTTTCGGCGATCTCGATGCCGGCATCGCGGAGGGCCTCCAACTTGGCCTCGGCTGTACCCTTGCCACCAGAAATGATTGCCCCGGCATGGCCCATACGCTTACCCGGAGGAGCGGTTCGACCGGCGATGAAGGCAGCCACCGGCTTGGTGACATGCTCCTTCACGTAGGCAGCCGCCTCTTCCTCAGCCGAGCCACCGATCTCACCCATCATCAAAATAGAGTGCGTGTCGGGGTCTTCCTCAAAGAGTTTCAGGATGTCGATGAAGCTTGAGCCAACCAGTGGGTCGCCCCCAAGGCCGACACAGGTGCTCTGGCCATGGCCAAGCTGCGTCAACTGCCAGACCGCCTCATAGGTCAGCGTACCAGAGCGGCTCATCACGCCGACATGACCGGGCGTGTGGATATAGCCAGGCATGATGCCGATCTTGCACTCACCGGGCGTGATCACGCCAGGGCAATTGGGGCCGACCAGCCGGCTCTGAGACTGCTCAACCACGGGCATCACTCGGGCCATATCGAGTACTGGAATGCCCTCGGTGATTGCGATCACCAGTTCGATGCCGGCCGCAACGGCCTCAAGAATCGCATCGGCTGCAAATGGCGGCGGCACGAAGATCATCGTCGCGTTAGCCCCAGTGGCATCCCGGGCTTCGGCCACCGTGTTGAAGACGGGCAGATCAGCCACCGTCCCGCCCCCCTTGCCCGGCGTCACGCCGCCAACCATGCGGGTGCCGTATTCCAGGCAGCCCCGGGTGTGGAACTCACCGACCTTGCCGGTGATGCCCTGACAGATGACGCGGGTGTCGCGGTTGACGAGAATGCTCATGGATTTGAAAGCCGGGAGGGAGTGGAGTGCCAGATGTGGATGTGTCAGGCCTTGACGGCGGCCACGATTTTTTCCGCGGCGTCGGTGAGGCCGTCAGCGGTGACGATCGACGTGCCGCTGGAAGCGAGAATTTTCTTACCCTCCTCAACCTCGGTCCCTTCCAGCCGCACCACGAGGGGCACGCTGAAGCCGACAGTCTGGGAGGCTTCGACAAGGGCAGTGGCAATCGTCGTGCACCGCATGATGCCGCCGAAAATGTTGACCAGGATGCCCTTGACGTTGGGATCGGAGAGGATGATTCGGAAGGCCTCGGTCACCTGCTCGACATTCGCCCCGCCACCGACGTCGAGGAAGTTGGCCGGCTCACCGCCGTGGTACTTCACGAGATCCATGGTGCTCATCGCCAGCCCCGCCCCGTTGACCAAGCAGCCGATCTCACCGGAGAGTTTCACGTAGGACAAGCCAGCGGCGGCGGCCCGGATTTCCGCAGGTTCCTCTTCGGCCTCATCGCGGAGCGCGGCGATGTCCTTGTGGCGGAAGAGGGCATTGTCGTCGAAGGTCATCTTGGCATCGAGGGCAACCAGTGTTCCTTCGTTGGTCAGAACCAGCGGATTGATCTCCAGCAGCGAAGCATCGAGGTCAACAAACGCTTGGCAAAGCGCTCGGAAGAACTGCTCGGCGTACCGCCAGCTTTTCGTCGGCAGGTCGAGTTTCGACGCCAGCAGCCGCGCCTGGTAGGCCCCCAGGCCGCGATCGGGATCAAATGGCTCAGAGAGGATCAGTTCCGGGGTCTTGGCGGCGACCTCTTCAATATCCATGCCCCCTGCGGTGCTGGCGATGAGCACCGGTGAGCCGGCGGCACGGTCAACCAGAATGGCACAATAGAGTTCGCGGTCGATGGCACAGCCACTCTCGACAAAGACCTGCCGGACGGTCTGACCCTCGGGGCCGGTCTGGATTGTCACCAGCGTCTTCTCAAGCAGTCCCTCGGCGATCCGGGCGGCGTCCTCAGCCGACTTGGCAAGCTCCACACCCCGCTGTTCGGAACCAACCACCTTTCCCTTGCCACGTCCCCCGGCATGAATCTGGGCCTTAACGGCACAGACTGGCGTGCCCAACATGGTGAAGGCGGCGGCAGCCTCGGCCGGGGTACGGGCGACCTTCCCATCGAGCACCGGCACCCCGGCGGCCCGGAGCAGGTCTTTTGCCTGGAATTCGTGGATTTTCATAGCTGGCTTTCTTGGCGGAGCGAAACGCCGGAACCGACAGGCCAAAAAACCTGCAGTCACCGGCCGGGCCGTCAATATGGCACGAAAGCCCCCCCTTTCCAACCGGCCCAACGCATACTTCGGCGAAGATCCGCAGAATGGGAAAGACGGCGGAGAGTAGCGGCGAACAATTTCGTGTCGATCGCATTTTTTTTCTGGAACTGGACTTTCCTTCAGTCGAAGGAACGATCAGAACGCCGACTGCTGCACCCCCCCTTTGAGGTGGTCGCTACGGACCGGTCCCCATCGCAAAACCGCTCGCCAATGCCACCATCACCTGCCCTACCCAATGCGGCGACGCTTCCGCTGCGATCGCACACTGATGTCGCCATCCTTGGTGGCGGCTTTGCCGGGATCTGCATGGCCATTCGGCTGAAGCAGCAGGGGCACCACGACCTGACCATTTTCGAGAAGGCAAGTTCACTTGGTGGCACTTGGCGGGACAACACCTATCCAGGCTGCGGCTGCGATGTGCCCTCTGACCTCTATTCGCTGTCTTTCGAACAGAACCCTGACTGGTCGCGAAGCTTCGCCAGCCAGCAGGAGATTCTCGATTATCTGAGGCGGGTGGCAGCCAAGCACCGGGTTGAAGCGTCGGTGAAATTTGACACCGAAATTGTCGCACTGCGGTGGAATGAGACCCACCAGCTCTGGCAGCTGACCGCCGCCGACGGTCGCCAGTTCACCGCCAAGGTGGTGATCTCGGGCATGGGCGGGCTGCACATTCCGGCAATACCGGAGCTGCCCGGTAGGGCGGCGTTCACAGGAACCAGCTTTCATACCGCTCAGTGGCGGCACGATGTCGATCTCACTGGCAAACGGGTAGCGATCATCGGCACCGGTGCCAGTTCCGTTCAGATCATCCCCGAGATCGTAGGCAGAGTCGGCAAGACCCCGTCCTCCGGCGCCAACTCACTCCCCAGTACTCAATGGGCTGCAAGCGGGTGCTGCTCTCCGACGACTACTACGCTGCCCTCACGCGGCCAAACGTGGAACTGGTCACACGTCGGGTGGCCCGCCTGGCACCGGATGGTGTCGTCACCGGCAACGGCCAGCGGTGGCCCGCCGACGTCGTGATTTATGCCACCGGCTTCAAGCCTTTCAACCCAACCCATCGGGTTGAGATCGTCGGCCGTGGGGGCCGCGTCTTGGCCGCTGACTGGGCCGAGGGCCCGGAGGCTTTCAAGGGCGTGGCCGTCGCGGGCTATCCCAACTTCTTCATGCTAATGGGCCCCAACTCTGGCCTCGGGCACAACTCGATTCTGGTCATGATTGAGGCCCAGGTGGCCTACATCAGCAAGTGCCTCAAGTGGCTTCGACAGCCGGGCTGGCGGGGTGGGTCGATGCGGGCCATTGAAGTCAGGCCCGACGTCCAGCGGCACTACAACGACTGGCTCCAGCAGCGGTTCAAGCGTTCGGTCTGGCACGGCGGGGACCGCCCCGGCCTCTCGCCCTGCACCAGCTGGTACCAGACCTCCGGTGGCAAGAACTTCACCCTCTGGCCCAGCTTTGCCACCGCCTATGCCTGGGCCCTGCGGCGGCCCGATCCGGCCTGTTTTTTGGACGCGGCGAAGCTGCCAGCGGCCAGTCTGGCCGATCCGGCCCGCCCCTTGCCACTGCGCCGGGCTGCGTGAGCTGTAAAACTCGGCTTTTCCTCGGGGCCGAAAGTCGGAATGATCGCGTAATTCCCCCAGCAGATGCCATATGGATCACCCCCCCGCCACCCTGCCGCTGCCGACCGTTGCCGCCCGCGGGCGGCTGCCCCGGGTGGTCATCGATCTGGAAAAGCTGCGACACATCAACTGCGGCCTGGGCCGGTTCTCGCTTTACCTCGGCCGTGAACTGTTGGGTCTGGCGGCCGACCGGTTCGACCCGGTCTTCTTTTTGCCCCGCGGCGGTGAGCGATACTTTGCCGAGGCCGGTGGTGTTGGCCACGGCACCGTCCGGGTTCGGCCTTGGCGGAAGGAAGGCCTGCAGCGGTGGCTACGGCCGCTGGGCCGATACCTGCCCGGCATCGTGCGGCCCGATCTCTGGCATGTCACCAATCAGATGTCACGGTATCTGCCGCTGGATGACCGGGTGCCGGTCGTGCTGACGATTCACGACTTGAACTTCCTGCACAACGAAACTGACGCCAGCAATCCCGGCCGGATCAGGCGGAAGCTCGCTGACATCCAGCGCCGAATCGACCGGGCGACAGCGATCACGGCGGTTTCACAGTTCACAGCCGATGACATTCGGAACGCGCTGGATGTGCGGGACAAACCGATTCATGTCATTCCCAACGGATTGCCCCCACCGCCGGCTGCAGCGGTCCGCCGCCCAGACTGGTTGCCCGCCGGCCCCTTTGCCTTCGCGGTT
>RFVE01000167.1 GCA_009922585.1 Planctomycetia bacterium | reverse complement strand
TGTGGCGGCGGCCATGATTTTTTGTTCGGTCGCCTCTGCGCGCGAAAACTCGGCGGTGAGTCGGCCTTCGGCCAGGACGATCACTCGATCAGCGAGAGTCAGCAGTTCCGGCAGTTCGCTCGACGTGAGAATCACCGCCAGGCCCTCGCGGCAGAGCCGATCGATCAGGGCGTAGAGTTCGGCCTTGGCGCCGACATCGATGCCGCGGGTCGGGTCATCGAGCAGGAGCACCCGGGGCTGGGTCAGCAGCCAGCGGCCGATGATGCATTTCTGTTGATTGCCTCCCGACAGTCCGGTGATGGCGGCGTGGGGGGAGGGCGTTTTGACGCCCGTCTGGCTGATCGGCCCGGCCACCAGCTGCTCTTCTTGGCGACGGTTCAACAGCCGGCCGACTGTCGCCTCAGCCAGACTGCAGAGGCTGATGTTGCCGGCCACGTCGAGGTTGGCAAACAGCCCGAGCCGCTTGCGATCCTCGGTGACCAGCGCCAGGCCCGCCTGGCAGGCGTCGCGGGGATGGCGAAAGCGGACCGGCTGCCCGTCGAGGCGAATCTGTCCTGTCCAGTCGTCACCCGCAGCGCCGAAGATCGTCTCGAGAATCTCGGTGCGGCCCGCCCCCATCAGGCCGGCGATGCCGAGGATTTCACCGGCGTGAACCTGAAACGAGATCTCAGTGAGCCGGTCGGCCCGGCCCCGCTCGGCCGCCGGCAGGCAGAGCCGCTCGACCTCGAGCAGGCAGGGGCCGGGGCTGCGGTGCTCATGAAACTGGTGCTTGGCAATCTCGCGGCCGACCATCCAGCCGGTCACCTCAGCGGGCGTGGTGTCGCGGCGATCGACCGAGCAGACATGCCGGCCGTCCCGCAGCACCGTGATCCGGTCGGCCAGTCGGAAGACTTCGTCCATCTTGTGCGAGATGTAGAGAATGGTTCGGCCCTGTTCGCGGAGCCGGGCAATCGTCCGCTCAAGCCGAGCCGACTCGGCCTCGGTCAGGGCACTGGTCGGCTCGTCCATCACGATGACCGACGCGTTGAGCGAGAGGGCCTTGGCAATTTCGACCAGCTGTTGGTCGCCCACCCGCAGGCTGCCGGTCCGGCTGCGGGGGTCGATCACCGCCTCGAGCCCGGCGAGCAACTCTGCGGCGGTGCGGTCGCAGGCGGCCTTGTCCAGCAGCCCCAGCGGGGTGCGAGGCTCGCGGCCAAGAAGAATGTTCGCCGCCACCGAAAGGTCTTCGACGAGGGCGAGTTCCTGGTGGATGATGGCGATGCCGGCCGCCTCGGCATCGCGGGTGCCGGTGAAGTCCGCCGGCCGTCCATTGACCTCAAGTTGTCCGCCGTCGGGCTGATAGACGCCCGAGAGAATCTTCATCAGCGTGCTTTTGCCGGCACCGTTTTCACCGCAGATGGCGTGGAGTTCGCCTCGGCAGACCTCAAGGGTGACGTCGTCGAGCGCCAGCACTCCGGGAAATCGCTTGGTGATTCCCCGCATGGCCACGGCGATGGTGCTGCTGGGGGGCATCGGCTTACTCCGCCCGGCGACTGCGGTACTCCCAGATCCGCAGGCAGACCAGCAACAGGCCGGCTGTCAGTCCGGTGCCAACACCAGCCCATCCGCCTGAGGTCATCGCCGTCAGGCTGCCGGCCAGCAACGCGAGAATCGGAATCGTGCAGAGGCCGAGGGCCCCCGGCAGCAGCCGGCGGTCATGCCGTGGCCCACCGCCGGCCTGGGCGAAGGTGACGGCCAGCACGACCACGATGCCGACAATCAGCCCCTCGTAGACATCGGCCCCCGTCTTGATGATCTTCGAGACGGCATCGATCACCACCCGCAGGAAGACCGCGCCCAGCACCGTGCCGGGCACCGTGCCGACGCCCCCCGACAGTGAGCAGCCACCGACTACGGCCGCGGCAATGGCGTTGAGTTCATGGCCGCGGCCCTGATTGACCGGGGCGGCAACCGACTCATTGGCGACGTAGAACAGGCCGGCCAAGGCTGCGGTCATCGCCCCGAAGCAGTAGGCGAACCACTTCACGTTGTCGGTCCGGATGCCAGCCAGCCGAGCCGCCTGTTCGTTGCCGCCGAGGGCCTGTAGGTGCCGGCCGAGGACAGTCCGGGACAAGAGCAGCCAGGTGGCCGCAGCCAGCAGCAGAAAGACAGTGACGGGAATGGAGACATTGTCGCGGACTGTCTTAAACAATGGGTCAGCCACGTTGATGAGCGCGCTTTTGGTCGGTGTCAGTGCCGCTGTGCCACTTTCGCAAAGCGCGCGGGCAAAGCTTCGCAGGCCGACCAGGGTTGCCAGGGTGGCAATGAAGGGCGGCAGTCGGATCACCGTAATCAGCCAGGTGTGCAGGGTGCCGACCAGAAAGCCGGTCAGCAGGCTAGCTCCGCAGGCAACAGCCACGACGAGCGGCCCGACCGGCTTGAAGCCCATCATCTCGGCTGGTGCCAGGGCCAGCATGGTGGTGGCGCAGACCGTCCCAGAGAGGGCGATCATCGAGCCACTCGACAGGTCGATGCCTCCGGCAATGATCACCACCGCCGCCCCGAGGGAGAAGATGCCGAGCATCGCTGTGTTGCGGGCGATGTCGCGGAGGCTTTCGTAGGGCCGCGCGTAGTAGCTGTGGTTTGAGTCGATCACCGCCGTGATCGCCACGGCCGCCACGATCGCTAGCAGCAGCGACCATTCACTCTGACGCAGCCACTGCAGCCCCCGCGAAATTGGTGTTCCTGGCATCGGTGCCTCCGGACGTCAGGCAGGCCGCCGAAGCGGTCAGGAACTGGAGAGGCCGTACTGCGCCAGCCACTTGCGGAACGCTGATAGACTGAGGACCTCGATCATGTCGGTGTTCTCAGCCGACTCGAAGTCGGCGGGCTTGATTGGGGCATTTTCATCCTCAGCCCAGGCATCGGGGATGATGAGCCGTAGGCCAGTGGTGTAGATGTCGCCGCCCGGTTCGCCGCGATTAGGAAACATTTCCATGATCGTGGCGTCGTCATCGGTCCGCATCGCCAGCAGCAACCGAACGGTCTGGATGCCCATGTCGAAGGGATTCTGCACCACCATGCAGTCGATCCGACCCTCTGCCATGTGATCGAGTGCTGCTGCCTGGGCGTCAAAGGTGACTATCGTGATTTGGTCGCGGACACCCCGCTCTTCCACAACCTCGGCAATGGCTGGGGCGTTGTAAGCCCAGATGCCAACGAGTGATTTCAGATCCGGGTGGTTGACCAGTGCTGCTCGGACATTGTCGCGGGCCTTCGAGAGATCCATCGAGTCAGCCATGCGGTCAAGTTCGGTGTAGGCCTCGCCGACCGCCTCTTTGAACCCGTTCATCCGGGCCCGGGCGTTATCGTTGTCGGTGAAGCCAGCAAATTGAACGTAGCCACCCTCCTTGATGCCCCGGCTGCTGAGGAGCTGCTTGCCAGCGGTGCCCAGCAGTCGGCCGCCGACGATGTTGTCAGTGCCGATGTAGTAGGGGCGTCCGTCTGGAAAGAGTTCCCGGTTCACATCACCATCAACAGTGATGACCGCCACACCCTTTGCGGTGAGCCGCTTCATCTCCTCAACAATAGCGACGTTCTCAGCCTGAATGACCGAGATGGCAACCCCCGCGATGTCTGACTGGCTGCCAAGCTGACGAAGCTTCTCAATCTGTCCCTGGGCCGTACCGTTGTTCTTCTCCATCACCACTTGAAGTCCCTGCTCAGCCAGGCCCGACCGCTTGGCGCCTTCCTGAAGACCGGCATTGCAGGCATCCCAAAAGGGGTCGTCACCGTTGGTGATAAACACGAACCGTTTCGGGCCAGTGCCTGCAGTCGGCTCGGCTTCATTCTCAGCCGAGCCGCAGCCAGCAGCACCTATCGATATGGCCGCTGAGAGCAACCAAAGGACCAGAATAGGCCGGTGAAGAACCGATTGCTGATTCATTTGTGAGCCTGTTTTATAAAGTGTTGCCGCGGCATGGCTTCGGAAAACGCTCCATCCCACCGGATCCCCACGATTGTTTGGGACGCTGATTCAACGACTCTCGACGACGAACTGTCGAGGGCCTTCCCAGCCGTGTTCGTTCCGGCAACAGTAATGTCGCCGATGACAATCACATGATCACCGAGGCTGGAAGTTTCCGGTGGTTCCGTGAGGGGGCGGAGGCAGCACTCCATCCAGCCAACAGTTTCTGGGAGGATGGCTGCTCCGCAGGGGGATCGGTTGATCGTCAGGCCGGCAAAGGGGTCGTGGTCGTCAGTGGCTGGTTTGCCAAACCGGCCGAGCAGGCTGCGTTGTGAATCGGCCAGCAGATTCACCACGAAGCGAAACTCACGGCCCCCCGCCGCCTTGAGAAACTGCCGGTCACGCCCTACTGCGACTGAAATCGCTGGTGGCTCGAATCCAGCCTGCATCAGCCAACTTGTCAGCATCGTTCGGTCAGCGTCGTCCTCTCGCCAGGTCACGATGAAGAGGCCACTAGGAATGCGGCCGAGCAGAGTACCGACCGATTCATTAGCTGTCGTGGGGGAGTCAGGCATGATGTCTCCTGCAACTGTCGAAACGAGCTAGTTTAACGCCGCTCGCTGGGAACTCCTAGCTTTGCTGGCGAAAACACTCCATGGCTGGTTTTCTCCCCGGTACGGGACCGGTTCAAACGCGCGGACCAGGGCGGGTCTGGTGAACCAGGTAGTTTCGCCAAGCTGAGGCAGGCCGGTGAAGTCGATGACCGCTGGCGGGTCGAGGGGGAAACCGGTGGTGGCCTCGGCCGACAATTCTCCTAGAGTCTGGTCGGTTTGCCAGCAGGTTTTTTTCTGGCGGACCGGTTGAAAGCAGTCTGTATTTGTTCGTGATCGCTCGGCCGCTCATGCAACCACTATTTTCAGGGACGACAAAATCGTCGGCATTGCAGGTTGGCCTGAAGGGCCGTCCTCGCTGCATCTTGGTGGTTTGTCGGCTCGCGTTCTGCTTCATTGGTTTGGTGCTAGGGAGCCACCAGCCGTTGGCGGCCCGCGGTCTCGGGTGGGTGGGGCAGGACGGAACTCTACTGACAGGCGGGACGCTGCAATGGACGCCGACCTGGGGCGGAGAAGCCGCAAGCGTTCAGTTCGCGACAATGGCCGACAGTCGAGAAATCGGCAGCTTTGCAGACGGTGCATACGAATTGGTGCCGACGCCACCAGATGAAGTTCAGCTTCTTCCGCCGACTGGGACCGGCGGGCCTGTCGTGCTCGATATGCCGTACGAGCCGATGCCAACGTCCTGTGATTTCTATCCGTCTGCCAGCAGCGGCTTCCCTGATTGCTTCGATGATCTCTGGGCACCGCGTCCCTGGTTCTGGCAGTTGATGCCCAACAACCTCATCTATACCAGCTACCTTGCCGGTCCCAAGGAGCCAAGGTTTGCAACGGTCTGGTACAACGACACCGAGCCATCGGTGATCAATCCAAATGAGCAGAACGGCTGGCTCTGGGATTCAACCCTGGGCGGTAGGGTTTCACTTGTTCGCTATGGCTCCGACCCGGTGCTGCATCCACAAGGATTTGAGGTGCAGCTTGAGGGGGCTGCCTTTGTTCGACTTGACCCGGAAGACGACCGAGATCTCCGTTCAGCACCAAGCTGGCCTACTATCACAACAGCGCTCATCTCGGCGATGAGTTTCAGATCAAGTATCCGTGGTACGAGCGGATCAATTACGTCCGTGACGTGATTGTCTGGGGGAATTCATATTATCTGTACGACTGGCTGCGGCTTTACGGTGAGGTCGGTTTTTCGTTCTTCAACTCGGGCGGCTCGGAGCCCTGGGAGTTCCAGTACGGCACGGAACTGATTCAGGCTCGTCCGACCGGTATTCGTGGTGCGCCGTTTCTCGCCGTGAATGGCATTTCGCGGCAGGAGCTGGATTGGGGTGGGAACGTCTGCGTCCAGGTCGGCTGGGCCTGGCGGGGCCGCCGAAGTGAG
>RFVE01000166.1 GCA_009922585.1 Planctomycetia bacterium | reverse complement strand
TTGGCCCGGGACGCACAGAAAAGTCGACGCGGCCCGGTGCCAGTGGTGTCATTGAGCTGATGCCCTTTGAGTTTCTCAACCAGCTCGCAAAGCAGGCTCTACCGCCGTGGCGGCACCGGGATCGCTATCAAGAGGCGTTTGGTCCAAGCCACCCGCTGCGGCGAGCGGTCACAGCGGCTGCTATCGGGAATCTCAGTAGTCAACGGGAGGCGAAGACGGGTGAGCATACCGTTGTCCCGGCTGCCGCGAGTCGCGGCTGCTGCGGCCGGTCACCGCCCCGATTGGTGTGGCTGAGATTCCGCGCGATGGCCGGTCGGTCGTTGCCATCATTCATGCTGCCGGCACTGCCCTCTATCGGGCAAAGCGGACTGGTCGCAATCGCATCTGTTGTGCCGCGTTGGATGCCAGCATCAATTCGTCCCGGTGGCAGGTGTCTGACGGCTGATGATCGCACTGAACCAGCCAAAGACGGCAAGAATGGCAACTCCGTAGGCCATTGCAGTCAGGGCGACGCCGATGTCATAGGGCTTCGGAGTAGAGAGTGAGACCCGCAGCAGGACCGTCGAGATCACGAAACCAGCATTCCGGAAGACGTATTCATAGCGATCGTAGTAGGCGAGTGAGATGATCAGGATGAAGACATCAGTGAAGATCATGAATTCGAAGAACAGGGGGAAGAAGAAGAGGTCGACATTCTCGGGCAACTCTGGGAGCCCGAGCAGGTTTGCTGGCAGCAGCCGGAGCCAAACTGCAAGGTTCAGCAGGGCAAGGCCTGAAAGTACGAAGAGCAGGAGTACGGCAATTGCCTTTTTCAACTCGATAAAGCCGGCCAGGTTTCGTTGAATTGGAACCTTGGGGATTGTCCGCCGCAGCAGCGTGAATCCGGTGACCAGGACAAACATCAGCACTGCTCCGCCCATGTCGAGCAGTACCGCCTTGACTGCCTCAGTTTCCGTCAGCCAATGTTCAAAACTCTCAAAGCTGCCAATGTCCTTGAAGACCCTGCGGACGACGATCAGCGAGACGATCTGATACTGCTTGGCCACTTCGCCGGTGTGGGAATCGGCGAGGGCAAAGACCAGCAGGATGACCTCATAGAAGAGGATGATGCTAAAGGGGGTGTAGACCGCATGCAGCAGGCTGCGGTCGAGCCCTTCGAAGATCGTCTGCGGCAGGTCGGGGAGCAGGTTGACCACTGCCACGAACAGCAGGTGCCCAAGAAAGCCCACCGCGGCTAGCCCAACGACACAGCGGTCGAAGAAGTCTTTTCGGGGCGATCCCTGAAGCCGATCAAAGAACGCCGCCAGGCGGCGGCGGGCTGCCACGATCATGTTGAGACCAGAGTTGGCTGTGTCGGGACCTTCACCACTCCTCTATCGTAGGGCCGATCCCGGGCCGGCGTGGTGTGCCCTCCAAACAACAAAGCCCGCAGGGGCCGCGATGCTGGCAAAATCAGGGCACCAGGACGTTGTGGGGAATTACCCACAAATTATCCAAGAGAACCAGAAACTTGGGAGTTTCTCGGGCAATTACGAGCTGATCGGACGACCCGATTCGGGGGCGGAATCGGCCTGTTTTCATGGGTAAAAGCAAAGGGGGTTCCCCGCGTAAAAGTTATCGTTCGGAACGTAGAGATCGCACGTTCGAATCGTGTCGCTCCGTCGTGATAACCACCCGTTTTTCCCGTGGTTTTTTGTATCACAATTGCTGTTGTCGCCGGCTCTCCTGCCGGCTGATCAGGCGCTATGGCCTGTCCCAGCCTCTTCCGTTTCCTCCCAGCGATGGTAGGCATCGGCATACTCGGGGCAGCTGAGAATCAATTCGGCATGCCGACCGTCTCCTACCAGTTGCCCACCTTCGAGAAAGAGAATGCGGGGTGCCTGCCGGAGCAGATCGACCCGGTGCGTCACCAGGAGGGTTGTGCCCAGGCCCTCGCGTGTCCGCCGGAGAATCGAATCGTGGATAAGCGCTTCACTTTCCGGCTCGACCGACGCGGTCGGTTCATCAAGCAGCAGAATCCGCGGTCGTGTAAGGAAGGCACGGGCGAGGCTTAGCCGCTGCCGCTGCCCACCGGAGAGCTTGACTCCATTCTGGCCCACCTCAGTGTCGTAGCCAGCCGGGAGGCCGAGAATGAAATCATGGGCATTGGCCGCCCTGGCCGCTGCCTCCCATTCTGCTTGTGAAGCCTCAGGTCGCCCGTAGCGAAGATTCGCTTCGACGGTACCACTGAAAAGATAATTATCTTGGCCGACGTAGCCGATCTCTGACCGCAATGACGCCAGCGTGAAGGCTCGGACATCATGACCGTCGACCAGCACGCTGCCGCCAGTCGTGTCGAAAAACCGCGGTACCAAATTCAAGAGCGTGCTCTTGCCTGAGCCGCTGCCACCGGCAATCGCGACGAACTCACCCGCTGCAACAGTGAATGAGAGGCCTGCGAGCACTGGCTTCCCTGGCAGGTAAGAAAACGAGACATCCTGAAATTCCACCCTGCCCTGACCCGCGTCCCAGCAGCGGGCCTGCGGCCGGTCCGCGATCGTCACCGGGGCGTCGAGCAGTTCCAGCACCCGCAGGGCCGACGCCCGAGCCCGCTGGAGAATGTCACTCGTCTGCGCGATCGTGCGGATCGGGCTCTGTAGCCGCCACCAGAATCCACGATAGGCGATCAGGGCTCCCAGACTGAACCAGCCGCTGCCCTCCATGATCAGCCAGGCCCCGACCCCCAGCATCACCAAGTTGTTAAGAAAGCCGAAGAACGAGACCACGGGGAAGTAGCTATTCCGCAGCCGGCTGGCTTCCACACTGGTCCGAAAGAACTCATCGGCCCGCGTGGCAAACTGCTGCTCTTCGGCAGCCTCCCGCGCAAAACTCTGGGTCACCTGAATGCCGGCGAGGCGATCCTGCAGGAAGCTACCGATGGTGCCGAGGCGGCGGCGAACACCTTCATAGACTGACTTCACCCGGCGGTTGTAGTTGCGAATAAAAATGAAGGCGAAGGCCAGCGGCAGGATCGAGGCTGCCCCCACCACCGGACTGAGCCAGAGTACCATCGCCGCCACCACGATGAAGGTCACCACTTCTTCCAACAGCGTGGTCAGGCCCTGTAGCAACGCTCGAACTTGGTGAACAGTTCCACCCGAATATCACGAACAAAAGCCTGCCCGGCCCGCTCCAGCAGATAGGTTTGCCAGGCCCCAAGCCCAAGACCGATGACATAGGTTGCCAGCATGATGGCCAACCAACCGGCTAACATCCCGGGCGTAAGCGTCTGTGCAACCAGATGATCGGCAACGAAACCCCAGACGAGCGGATGGAAGTTTACAAACGGCACCGAGAGCAGCAGCAGCCCCAGCGACAGGGCCAGTGTGCTCCGTTGTCGCCGCAGTCGCGACCAGACCCGATCCCGCAGTTCACCGGTGGAGAGGTCGTAGGCGGGCAACTGGTTGCTCATGCAGGCCGGTCGGTATCAAGAAAACGGGTTTGGAGGTGTCCGGAAAAACGAATCGGTCTCTCCTCTTTCGATCAGCGTGCAAATCCACTTAGCCTGGCACAATCTCGCTCCAGACCGAGACGAGGAACACCACCGCAGCAACCCCGACCACCACGCAGGGAACCAACCAGAATGCACGCCAGTTGGTCTCCAACACTTCCGTCCCGTCCTCCGCAACACTGGGCTGGCTCATCCTCTGATTGAGCCAGCCAGAAAACTCCGAGCCGACGTACATTCCCAAGCCATACACCAAGAAACCGTAAAGCGTCTGAGCCGTGGCGGTTAACCCATCCGGGGCGAGCCGATCAACGTTGATAAAACCCGCCGCAAAAAAGAAATCAAAGCAGATCCCGTGGATCGCAATGCCGACAAGCACCAGTACCAACGGCCGCCCGACGGCGAAAAAGCCAAACCGCACTGCCCAGGCAATGATGCCGGCCAACAAAACCAAGTTCATCCGGAGGTTATCGGGCCCGAGGAACCAGGGCAGCGAGAGCATAAAAAAGATCTCTATCCACTGCCCCAGCGTCATCACCGGCCCAACAACATTGGCGGCTACCCCAGTCTTCTCGACGAACAATGCAGCGAAGGCAAAGTAGAGGCCCATCGCCATCGCAGCGACAAAGGTGACCGCGAAGAAAACGGGCTGGGCGGCCAGCATTTTCCCTGAGCCTGCGATAACACCAACTTGGGCTGCCGGTTCCGCTGCCAACTCCTCGCCAGCCTCCACGGCGGCATTTTCCGCCGCTGGCATTGAACCACCGGGGGGCGTCGCCGGGAGCGTAAAAGCGAACAGCCCCAGCATGACCGACAGGAGGCAGGACATCAGCAACGGCCGCTCATTCACCGGCTCGTTCTTCTTGAGAATGATCATGTGCGATAGACCCGCCACGATCCAGCCAAGGGTGCCGAACACCCGAATCCAAGGAAAACCAGCCCCAGCAGCCCCACCAAAAATGTCGTCGTTGTGTGAAAACACGATCGAATTGACAAGGCCAAGCGTCGGAGCAAACGCACAGGCATAGAGAAGCGCTGCCCAATAGAACGGACGAGGGTTTTTCGCCTTGGCCATGACGAACAGCAGTCCTGCACCAATCAGGTGAGCCAGACCGATAAGAGTTTCAGTATGAACAAATCGGTCAGCGAGTGGTCCGATGAAGAGCGGAGAAATCATCGAGCCAATCGGCATCGTGCCGTAGATCCGCCCGATGTCCTGCCGGGAAAATCCCCGGGCGTTGAGCAGGTTGCCGAGAACAACGAACCAGCAGCCCCAGATGGCAAACTCGAGGAAATGCAAGAGGCAGAACTGCCAATGCTTCATCACGAAAGCAAGAAAATCGGTAACTCCGCCGGCAACCGCCGCTTCAGTCACAGCCAGCATGATTTCAGTTCCCCTTCGGAAAGAAGCCGGAAGTCGGTCACCCTTTGCACCGATCCGGCGTTAGGATAGGCGGGTGGCAGGCGGATTCGCAAGTAGCAGAATCCGCTTGGGACCACTGTTCCAATTCTGGTCGCCCGCACGGCCACCTTGTGGCACCCTCACCGCCGGAATCAAAAACTCATCAGCAACACTCCGTTCAGATGCCTCTGCATTTAACGTTTTCCGGCATCCGAATTGCGAAGCTGAAACAGCCAGTGATAATTCTTGGCGAACGGTCAGTTTCTTTTGTGTCGAGGACTTTACGATGCCCACCCCTGCTTCAACCCTAGCTACTCAGCCGATTTACCGCGGTCCCCTGCCCCATGTCTCGACCATCGAACGGGTGCCGGTTTCGGTTTACGACGACTCTGGCGATGCCAGTCGCGCCGTAGCCCGCGAAATTGCCGATCTGATCAAAGAGCGGGATTCTGCCGGCCAGCGGACGGTGCTCGGCCTCGCGACGGGTAGCACGCCGGTTGCCGTCTACGACGAATTGATCCGGCTGCACCAGGAAGAGGGGCTTTCGTTCCGAACCGTCATCACCTTCAACCTCGACGAGTACTGGCCAATGGAGCCGGCCGCGCTGCAGAGCTATCACCGCTTCATGCGGGAGCACCTCTTCGATCACATCGATATCCCCGCCGAGAACGTCCACATTCCCGACGGTCAACTGGCCCGCCAGGATGTTGCGGCGGCCTGCTCGCACTATGAAGAGCAGATCCGGGAGGCAGGCGGCATCGATCTGCAGCTGCTCGGGATCGGCCGGACTGGCCACATTGGCTTTAACGAACCGGGCAGTAGCCTTGAGAGCCGCACCCGGCTGATCACCCTCGACAGCGTCACGCGAGCCGACGCGGCCAGTGACTTTTTCGGGGAATGGAACGTGCCGCGGCAGGCGATCACGATGGGCGTCGGGTCAATCCTCGATGCCCGCCGGGTGGTGCTGCTGGCCTTCGGTGAGCACAAGGCGCCAATCGTCCGCCGAGCCGTTGAAGAAGCTCCCAGCAGTCATGTCTCAGCCAGTGCGCTCCAGCAGCACCCCGACGCCAAGTTCGT
>RFVE01000165.1 GCA_009922585.1 Planctomycetia bacterium | reverse complement strand
TCGAGGGCTCGATCTCGACGCCTGAGGACATTGACCGCATCAAAACGATCCGCCGGCAGTGTCGGCACCTGGTCGCCATCGGCGCCTGCGCCACCGCCGGGGGCATCCAGGCTCTGCGGAACTGGGGCCGCGACCCCGACTTTCTGACCGGCGTCTACGCCTCACCCGACTACATCTCGACGCTGGCGACAAGCACGGCAATCGCTGACCATGTGCCGATCGACTACGAACTGCGGGGCTGCCCGATCGACCCGGGCCAGCTGCTGGAGGTGCTCACCGCCTTCCTGCTGGGCCGGCGGCCGAACATTCCCAGCCACAGCGTCTGCGTCGAGTGCAAGCAGCGGCAGACAGTCTGCGTGGCAGTGGCCCGGGGCATCAGCTGCCTCGGCCCGGTCACTCACGCCGGCTGTAACGCGATCTGCCCCGCCCACGGCCGCGAGTGCTTTGGCTGCTATGGCCCGAGCGAGTTACGAGCGAGAGGGAGCCAACCGGCAGACGCTTGGCCGGCTCGTCCAATCCTTCAACGCCTGGGCCCCGGAGTTCCGCCAGGAAGCCCAGCGGCTGGCTCACTCAGCAGACGAGGCGGCGGGCCCATGAAAACCATTCGTGGCATTTCGGTGAAGTCGCTGACCCGGGTTGAGGGTGAGGGGGCGCTCAAGGTGCGGCTGGTCGATGGCCGGGTGGAGATTGCTGAGTTCAACATCTATGAGCCGCCCCGGTTCTTTGAACGGCTGCTGCGGGGCCGCGACCTCGCCGAGGTGCCCGACATCACCGCCCGGATCTGTGGCATCTGCCCGGTCGCCTATCAGATGAGTTCCTGCATCGCCTTGGAAAAGGCCCTCAGCCTCGAGGTTTCACCCGCCATCAACCGGCTGCGGCGGCTGCTCTATTGCGGTGAGTGGATCACCAGCCATGCCCTGCATATGCACCTGCTGCACGCCCCCGATTTCCTTGGGTGTGAAAGTGCCTTTTCCCTGCCGCCTGAGTATGCCGGCTTCCTCGAGGATGGCATGTTCCTCAAAGCCCTCGGCAACCGGCTGCTCGAAACGGTCGGCGGCCGGGCGGTGCACCCGATCAATGTCGCGGTCGGCGGCTTCCATCGCAGCCCTGATGGAGCGGCGATCAGGGCCCTACTGCCCGACCTTGAGCGGGGCCTCGAGGCAGCCCACCGCAGCCTCGCCACCGTCAGCCGTTTTGACTTCCCCGCCGCTCCATCTCCACAGCGGCGGCTGTCACTCATCTCCACTGATGAATACCCGATGAACCATGGTGATCTGGCGATCAGCGGTGGCGACAAGCCAGTGCGGGTGCCGATCGAGGCGTTTGCTGAGTACAGCTGTGAACAGCAGGTCCGACAGAGCACCGCCCTGCACAGCCGGTTGATTGCCGACGATGCACCGTACCTCTGCGGCCCACTTGCCCGGCTGAGCCATAATCTCGACCGGCTTCCCGACGGAGCCCGCCAAGCGGCCGAGGACTCTGGCATCGACTGGCCCACCGCCTCGATGCACCAGAGCATCATCGCCCGCGGCATTGAGGTGCTCGCGGCAATCGAAGATGCGATTGCGATCGTCCGTGATTATCAAGCCCCGCCAATGCCGGCCCGGCTGGAGCTGCCGCGGCGGGCCGGCAGTGCCTGCCATGCGACCGAGGCTCCCCGCGGGCTGCTCTATCACCACTATGCCATCGACGACGCAGGACTGGTCACTGCTGCCACAATCATCCCGCCAACCTCGCAGAACCAGGCCCAGGTTGAGCATGACCTGGTGACGATTCTCACCCAAGAGCTGGCCCAGCCGCAGCCCCCCTCCGATGCCAGCCTGACCCGTCAGTGTGAAACCCTCATTCGCAGCTATGACCCCTGCATCAGCTGCGCGACCCACTTCCTGACCCTGTCAATCAGTGGTCGCTGAGTGGCAGTGGACCAGCAGGTCGAGACAGCCCGCCAGCGTGACAAGCCCAGCCGCGTCGCGGTCAGCAATCGCAACATGCAGCGACTTCCCCAGCCCAATGACAAAGTTCTGAAAGTCGACGGAATCGAGATCACACTCGCGGCGGAGATTTGCCGTATCGGGAATGGCTGACAGGTCGACCTCAGGAGCAATTTGCCGCAGCGTCTGGGCGACGGCAGCACGAACGGCGGCTTCACTCAGCGGTCGGTGTGCCGGTGCGGGCATCAGAGTGTCTCCGGCTGCTGCAAATGCTCGGCGATCGCGGTCAGGTAGAGCCCCGCCCGATGGCCATCAAGGGCCCTGTGGTCGGCAGCCAGCGTGACCGTCACTGCTGGCTGAGCCTCCACCCGGTTTGCCACCACCAGCGGCCGCCTCGCCACCGTACCGAAGCCCACGATGGCGAGCTGGGGCGGATAGATCACTCCCCAGACCGTATCGACGCCACGGTCACCGAGGCTGGTGACCGTCAGGGTGGCATCGGCAAGTTCGGATGCCTTGAGTCGGCCGGTCCGGGCCCGCTGCGTGAGGTCACGGATCTGCTGCGAAAGGGATGTCAGGGGCTGGGCCGCCGGATCGCGGAGCGTCAGGATCACCAGTCCCCCGCCCCGCAAGGAGACCGCCAAGCCAATATTGACAGTCGACAGCAGTTCGACGGCATCGTCCCGCCAGCAGCCGTTGACCTCCGGCACCTCTCGCACCGCCCGCGCCGCCGCCTTCACGAAGACCGCTCCCAGCAGCAGCCGTTGATCGGGTGGCAGCGAGTCGTTCTGGGCAGCGACAAAGGCCACCGCCGCTGCAGCATCGATCGTGGTTGCCAGATAGAAGTGAGGAATTTCCCGCTTCGACCGGCTCATCGCCGCGGCGATCGCCCGCCGCATGCGAGCCTGCCGGTCGGCCTGAGTTGTTGCGGGCTCGCCGACCGGAGCCTCCGGCGTCTGAAAACCGGCTGCCTCGGCTGCCGCCGGCACTTCCTCACCGGCCAGTTCTCCATGCTCCTGAATCGTCGCCAGTGGCGTACCAACCGGCACCTTCGTACCGGGCCCGACCAGCAGGCTGTCGATCACACCATCATGAAAGACCTCGACGTCGATCACGCCCTTATCGGTGTCGACCTCGGCCAGCGTCTCCCCACGATGCACCGACTCCCCCGGCTGCTTTCGCCAGGCGACGAGCGTTCCGGCCTCCATGTCAGCCCCGAGGGTTGGCATCAGAAATTTTTTCATTGACGGGCTCCTCCTCGGCGACCCGACCAAGTTGCGATCGTTTAGGTGTGTCTATTGCTTGGAAGCCCAAGCGCAAGCTGAGGGAAACCACGTCTTTGATCTACACAACACATTCCCTCGGCTCGCGCCTCGGGCTTTCAGGATTTCAGTCCCGCTCACCGCACCAGCAAAACCGAATCCCTTCGACGCTGCCTCTCGGTGACGCACAAAAAAACTTGCCGCGAAGCCCGAAGCGCAAGCTGAGGGAAACCGCGTCTTTGATCCGCAAACCACATTCCCTCGGCTCACGCCTCGGGCTTTCAGGATTTCGGTCCCGCTCACCGCACCAGCGAAACTCCCACCGGGCACGATTTCTTTACCTTTGCTTGAATTCACCCCGGCACCTTTGCGTTCACGCCATCAACTCTCGGGCGGCGGTGACGATGCGTTCGACGCTCGGCAACGCCGCCTGTTCCAGGTGGGCGGCATAGGGAATCGGAACCTCCGCCGTGCAGACCCTTCGGCAGCCAGCCCGCAGGTCCGCCAGCCTTCATCGACCACTAGCAGCCGGCCGGTTCGCTGGACCGATGCCAGCACAGGCTTAAGCACCAGCGGCCGCAGGCACCGCAGATCGATCAGCTCAGGCCGGATGCCACTGCGATTCAGCTGGTCGGCCGCTGCCACAACCTTAGGCAGCGAGCCACTTGAGGTGACGATGGTCAGGGCATCGCCCCGTTCCCGCACCAGCGGCCGCCAGGCGTCGAAGCCGTCAGCCGTTTCAGCGCAGTCCCCTTCGGTTGCATAGAGCAGGGCATGCTCGCAGATGATGACCGGGTTGGGGTCGGCGAGGGCGGCGGCCAGCATCAGCCGGGCATCGGTCACCGTGGCGGGGCAGAGCACTTTCAGGCCCGGCACATGGGCAAACCAGACCTCAAGACTGTGGGAATGCTGCGCGGCCAGCTGGCGGCCGGCACCGGTGGCCATGCGAATGACCAGTGGCACGGCCAGCTGCCCGGCGGTCATGTGCCGTAGCGTGGCGGCGTTGTTGACGATCTGATCGAAAGCTAGTAGCGCAAAGTTGATCGTCATCACCTCGACGATCGGCCGCATGCCGGCGATGGCAGCCCCAATGCCAGCCCCGACAAAACTCGCCTCGCTCAGCGGCGTGTCACGGATGCGGTCGGGGCCGAACTCGTTGAGCAGGCCCCGGCTGCAGGCATAAGCCCCACCGTAGCGGCCAACGTCCTCTCCCATCAGAAAGACCCGGTCATCGGTGGCCAGTGCCTCCCGCAGGCCTTCCCGCACCGCCTCGCGGTAGCTCAGCCGGGGCATGCGTTCACCTCCACTGGTTCAGCCTTCACCAGCAGATCGCGGGTGAGGTCGGCCTCCGGCTCAACCGGTGCCGCCGCTGCTGCTGCCACGGCCGCCGCAACCTCAGCGGCGACTTCCTGTTCCAGCCGCTGCCAGTGGACATCGTCCAGCCGGCCTTCGGCCCGTAGTCGATCGGCAAAGCTCGCCACTGGTTCCCGGGCTTGCCAGCTGGCCACCTCCTCCCGCGGCCGGTAACGGTCAGGGTCATACATCGAATGGGCCCGCAGCCGGTAGGTCCGGGCCTCCAGCAGGAAAGGCATGCCAGTGTCGCGCACGCTCTCGGCCGCCTCGCGGGCTGCCGCCTCCACCGCCCGCACATCCATGCCATCGACGGCAGCCGCTGCGATCCCATAGCCGGCCGCCTTGGCATGGATGTCGGTCATCGCCTGGTGGCGATCGAGCCGGGTGCCCATCGCATAGAGATTGTTTTCACACAGAAAGAGCACCGGCAGCTGCCAGAGGGCGGCGAGGTTGAGCGACTCATGAAAGGTGCCCTCGGCCACCGCCCCGTCCCCAAAGAAGACTGCGGTGATGCTCGACGACTGCTGCAGCCGATCGGCAAGTGCCAGGCCGACCGCCAGCGGCAGCTCGGCACCAACGATCGCCGTGCCACCGTAGAACCGCCGGCCCACATCGAAGAGGTGCATCGATCCGCCCCGACCCCGGCAGCAGCCGGTCGCCTTGCCGAACATCTCGGCCATGATCGTTGCCATCGGTAGACCGCGGGCGAGGGCATGGCCGTGGTCACGGTAAGCGGCCACCACCCGGTCCTCGGCGGTCAGGCAGCCCATCGTCCCGACTGCCACCGCCTCTTCGCCGACATACAGGTGCAGGAAGCCCCGAATCTGACCGCTCATGTAGCACTCGGCCGCCTGCTCCTCAAAACGACGGATCCGCAGCATCTGCGCGAGCAAGGCAAGGTCATGATCGGCAGCCGTGGCGGTGGCCTCAGTCATTCGCTGGCCTCCAGTGTCGAGGTATCACCCAGCGGCAGCCCGAGTTCACGAGCCTTCAACAGCCGCCGCATGATCTTGCCGCTGCGGGTGCGAGGCAGCCGGGCCATGAAGGCGACCGCCTTCGGGGCCACTGACGCACCCAGCCGCCGCCGGCTGAACCCCAGCAGATCGAGCCGGAGTTCAGGCGAGGTCACCGGTGAGGTACCAGCCTTCACGAAAGCAGGCTGCATACCGCTCGGGCTCGTTCCAGTAAGCGGTGAACATTGCCGGCCAGCCGGGCCGAATGGCAATTTCACCCTGCTCCTCGGGGTCATCAACCACGACCAGCCGGCCATCGTCTCCGGGTTTGACCACTGCCGCCTCAATGCCCGGCAGCGGCTTACCCATCGAGCCGGGCCGAATCTCAAGTGCCCGCACATTGGCGATCATGATTCCGCCGGTCTCAGTCTGCCAATAGGTGTCGTGAATGGCGTGGCCAAAGGCCTCGCGACCCCAAATGACCGCCTCAG
>RFVE01000164.1 GCA_009922585.1 Planctomycetia bacterium | reverse complement strand
GACCGGTGAGGCCCTCGACAAGAAGACGCCGCTGCTGCGGAGCATGCAGGCCCTCGACCGGCAGGCCCGACGGCTGCTGGCCCTGTTCGGCCACACAGACATCGGCCGCGTTACCTCTGCAGGTGGGCCCGAGCAGGAATACTTCCTCATCGACCGCAACTTCTTCTTCGCCCGGCCCGACCTGATGCTGACCGGCCGGACGCTGTTCGGGGCCAAGCCACCCAAGGGCCAGGAGTTTGAAGATCAATACTTCGGGGCCATCCCCGAACGGGTGCTGGCCTGCATGCTGGAGGTGGAGCGGGAGCTGTACAAACTTGGCGTCCCGGTGAAGACCCGGCACAACGAGGTCGCCCCCAGCCAGTACGAGATCGCCCCGGTCTACGAGAACGGCAACATCGCCAACGACCACCAGCAGCTGATCATGCAGATGCTCAGCCGCGTGGCACCGAAGTACGGCATGGCCTGTCTGCTCCACGAAAAGCCCTTCGCCTCCATCAACGGCTCGGGCAAGCACCTCAACTGGTCGCTGGGCTGCCGGCTGGGCAACCTGCTGGAGCCGGGCGAGACACCCCATGCCAACATGCAGTTCCTCGTCTTCTGCATGGCGGTCATCCGGGCAGTTCACCTGCATGGCGACCTACTGCGGGCCGTGATCGCTTCCAGCGGCAACGACCATCGGCTGGGGGCGAACGAAGCCCCCCCGGCGATCATCTCGATTTTCCTGGGCGATCAGCTGACCGACGTCTTCGAGCAGATCGAACAGGGCAGCATCACCGGCAGCAAGTCAACCGGCACGCTAACCATCGGCGTCGACACGCTGCCACCGCTGCCCAAGCATGCCGGCGATCGCAACCGTACCAGCCCCTTCGCCTTCACTGGCAACAAGTTTGAGTTCCGGGCGGTTGGCTCCAGCCAGTCGATTGCTGGGCCGCTGGTGGCCCTCAACACGATTGTGGCTGAAAGCCTCGACCAATATGCCACCGACCTTGAAAAGGCTGCCGGTGGCGACCCAGAGCGGCTGCCAGCCGCAGTCGAGCAGTTGCTGCACCGGGAGATCACCGCCCACAAGGCGGTCATCTTCAACGGCAACGGCTATGCCCCGGAATGGCAGGACGAGGCTGCCCGCCGCGGCCTGCCCAATCTCCGGGCTACGCCGGAGGCGCTGGCGACACTGATCGAGCCGCAGAACATCTCTCTGTTTGAGACGTACGGCGTGCTTTCGCGACGCGAGATGGAGAGCCGCCACGAGATCTACATGGAGCGGTACTGCAAGGATCTCAACACTGAGGCCAACACGGCGCTCGAACTGGCCCGCAAGATGATTCTGCCAGCGGGCTATCGCTATCAGGGCGAGCTGGTTGATACCGCCACTAAGCTAGCAACATTGGGCCAGTCGGCTCATCTTGGCACGCTTGAAAAACTCACCGCCCTAGTGCATGAGTGCGAGCAGCGGATCGATGCCCTGCAGGCGGCGGTCGACCATGACGCCACCGGAAATGTCACGGCTGAGGCTGAACACTTTCACCGACAGGTGGTTCCTGCCATGGAAAGTCTGCGAGAAACAGCCGACAAGATGGAGGTGCTTTTGCCTGACGACCTCTGGCCCCTGCCAACCTATGCTGAGATGTTGTTCATCAAGTGACCGACGAGACACTTCCGGAAGGCCGAGCCGCGAATTTTGCTGCTGGTGAGCTGAGCGGAACTGAATTCCGAGAAGCCCGAGGCGCGAGCCGAGGGAATGCGGTCAAGAGATCACAAACCCGATTTCCCTCAGCTTGCGCTTCGGGCTTCTAAGCATTGGTTGTCGCAAAAGTTAATCTGCAAGGCTCGCCCGGTGCTTCCCGAAATCTTCTGCACACCAAAAACCGAGTCCATGCCTGTGCCAACCAGCTCTTCCACTGACAGCTCTTTCGACGGACAGCTGACTGATGCAATCGCGGCCGAGGCCAACCGGCTGGGCCTCGACCTGCCGGCTGCGGCCCTGCCCGGGCTGGCCGCCTATGCCAGCCGGCTCTGGGCCTGGAATGAGCGGCTCAACCTGACCCGGCACACCGATGCAGGCCGGTTTGTGGCCCGCGATGTTGCCGACGCGGCTGCCCTCTGCCCGCACTTGGCCGCCGGCGAGCGGCTGCTTGATGTCGGCACCGGGGGTGGTGTGCCCGGCGTCCTGCTGGCCGTGCTGCGGCCCGACCTGGCAGTTGAACTCTCTGACAGTGTCGGCAAGCGGGCCAAGGCAGTGGCGGCGATCGTGCAGGAGATCGGCCTGAGCCTGCCAGTGCATGACCAGCCCGCCCAGCAGGTGGTGGCCGAGGCGGCCGCCGCCGGCAGGCCGTTTGACACTCTGGTGGTGCGGGCGGTGGCCCCGCTGGCCAAGCTGCTGAGCTGGTTTGAGCCGCTAGCCGAGGCCTATGGCCGCATGCTCGTGATCAAGGGCCCACGCTGGGAAGCCGAAAAGGCCGAGGCCCGGCACCGTGGCCTGCTCAAGCAGCTGGCCGCCCGTCGCATCGCCAGCTGGCCGCTGCCCGAAAGCGACGGCGACAGCGTCCTGCTCGAGGTCAGCCGGCGGGAACGGGGGCCGTGAATCACCGGGAAGGCATGAAGGTCACGAAGAACGCTACTGCTGCGGTGGCGGTCGGCAGCGGAAGCGACGGATGCAGATACGCCCCCTCAGCCCACCAGCAGGACGATCAGTTCTTTGGGGCCATGGGCGCCGAGAACGAGGATTCGCTCGATATCGCCGGTGCGGCTGGGACCGGTGATGAACGACAGCAGGCTGGGCAGGCGACCCGCATACCGCTGAGCAACCAGATGCAACGCATCGCCCACAGTCGCCACCACCGCCTCCACCGGGGCCACGACAATGTGTACTGGCGGCAGGATTGACAGCCCCCGGCCACCACCGGTGGCACTCGATACCAGAATCGATCCGGTCTGCGAAACGACCGCTTCGCAGGCAGTAATGCCGGCGTCACAGGCCTCAAGCTGCCGCTTATCAAAGCCCGGTTCGTCGACTGCATAGCCGTCACAGCCGGCAGCCGTCACCCCGTCAGCCACCAGTGAATCGACTAGCGGGTGCTGATGCCAGGCCACCCGCTGCCAGCCCCGCTCGCGGACGAGATCAGCCACCACAGCCGCAGCCGCCGGCAGGTCGGTTACCCGCTGAACCTCCGCCCGCAGCTTTTTCAAATTCTCGGTGAGAATCGCCAGCCGCTCGTCGACCGTGTCACCCCCGTCAGGCAGCCAGGGCCGGGCCGCCGTCTCCGGCAGCACCGTCAGCAGCGGCAAGCTGCTGCCGGCCGGCTGACTGTCAGTCGCCACCGGCTGCCCAAGCATCTCACCGGCCAGATCGGTTTTCAGATGCGGCAGTGGCGCCGAGCTTTGCAGGGCCTCACGAACCCGAGCGAGAATCGTCTCGCGGGCAGCGGCATTTCGGTCAGCTTCGGTAGCGGGCGCAGGCATGAGGAGCGGTGCTCGGGGAGGCGACTTAGCGGCCGCGGCTTTTCCAGGCGGCCCGGAAGCTCTGGGACGGAGCCGAAGGCAGATCGCGGGTGTCGAGCCACTGTTTCATGAGCGGGGGCTTGATGCGTTTGACGAGGCCCAACGTGTGGCGGAACAGCCAGCCGCCGGTGGCAAACAGCCCAGGCCGCCTCGCCACTTGTACAAACACCTTGTGTCCGAGCTTTTCCAGCCTGCTGGGGGCTGTCCGGGCCGCATTGCGGCGGTTGTGCAGCAGGTGATGATGAATGTCGATCCGCACCGGGCAGGCATCGGTGCAGGCTCCGCAGAGGGAACTTGCCCCCGACAGATGGTTCCAGTCAGTCAGACCCCGCAGGTGCGGCGTGATCACGCTACCGATCGGACCCTGGTAGGTGGTGCCGTAGGTGAAGCCACCCACGTTTTTAAAAATCGGGCAAACATTCAGGCAGGCCCCGCAACGGATACAGTGAAGGGCATCCCGCTGCTCGGGATCAGCCAGCAAAGCCGTCCGTGAGTTATCGAGTAGCACCAGGTGCATCGCCTCAGGCCCGTCGGCTTCGCCTTCGCGGCGCGGGCCACTGTAAAGCGTGTTGTAGCAGGTCATCGGCTGACCGGCCCCGGCCGTTGCCAGCATCGGCAGCAGCACCGCCAGGTCGTCGAGATTAGCCACGACTTTTTCGATGCCTGAGATGGCAATGTGGACTCGGGGCAAAGCGGCGGTCAGCCGGGCGTTGCCTTCGTTCTCGGTAATCGACACCTGGCCTGTTTCGGCTACCAAAAAGTTCGCCCCCGTGATGCCGACATCGGCATTGACATAAAGCTGCCGCATGTAGCGGCGGGCAATCATCGTTAGCTCTTCGGGACTGTCGGTCGGTTCACTACCAAGATGCTGCTTGAACAGCTCACTGATCTCGTCTCTCCGTACGTGCATGCAGGGAAAGACAAAGTGATAGGGCGGTTCACCCCGCAGCTGCTGAATGAACTCACCGAGGTCGCTCTCCACCACACCAAAGCCCTCGGCCTCAAGAGCGGCGTTGAGGTGGATCTCTTCACTTGTCATGCACTTGCTTTTGACGATTGCCTTGGCCTCTGCCTCACGGACCAGCCGCAGGATGATCTCACGTGCCTCGGCAGCGTCGCGGGCCCAGTGCACCTGGCCACCCCCAGCCTCGAAGTTGGCGACAAACTGCGGCAGCAGTTCGTGCAGCCGATTGACCGCAGACCACTTCGCCAGGCTGGCCGCGTCGCGGGCATGTTCCCAGTCGCGGTAGCGGGCCTTGTAGGCGTCACGGTTGACGTAATAGCCACCGAGCGCCTTGCGGACAAATAGCCGGTGGCCTAGGTCACGAACATGAGCGGCAGCATCGCTCAGAAACCGCTTTTTGGCATCACTCGCCGGTGGATCAGCAGTATCAATGCGATCGCGGGTTGGGGCGGAAGCCGGTGGTGGTGTGACAGTCGCCATGTTTTAAGCATAGCCCCGGCATCGTGGAATCGCAGCCCTCAACCAAACAGACAACCAAAACATCCGCTTGAAAACGGTCGTTCACCGGTGAATTCCGAGCAACGCTTGGCATTCGCCAAAACTTCTCGGTAAAACGGGGGGATCTTTCCTTGCCCACTGCTCGCTCCTGACGGTGCGAGACTGACGGAACATCCAATGGAACAGCTGCTTTCGGCAGATGCTATCGATCGCCTGATCTGGGTCGGCGGATCGTGGCTCCTGCTCTGCCTCGCCTGGGGTTCGGTCTGCATCTGGGTTGAAACAGACGCCGAAAGTGTTCTGGGAAAACCCATGCCTTGGACGATCGGCTTCGTGGCAGCCGGTGCAGTTCTGCTGCTGGTCAGCTTTCAATGGGGGCTGGGAATCCTGCCCCTGTTTTGGCTTGCATTCCCGACCGGTCTTGCCGGCTATATCGTCGTCCGCGACAAGAAGGCGCCGTCCCAGGAACGAATTTTTAGCGCTCATTTTGCCCGGCAGCTCCTACTCGCCATCGCCACAAAGCTTGGTATCGGCGACAGCGTAAAACAGTTGCTCAATAAAACAGCAGCTCCGCTAGCGTCAGGCAATAAGGACAGTCAGGTCATCCTTTTAAAGAAGGATGGTACACCCATGGACGGTCAGGACGGCAGTCTTGACCGGGCAGCATCGAAGGCAGTCCGGCAGGTGCGGGACCTGTTCAGCAAGGCAATCAAACGGGGTGCAACCGATATGCACTTCGAGCCTAAAAGTGGTGAAGAAGTAACGGTGCGGTGCCGGATCGACGGCGTCATGCAGAATCTCACGACCCTGTGGGCTGCTGACGGCCGTTCGTCGGTTTCTGCGCTGAAAGTGCTGGCCGATATGGATATTGCCGAACGACGTCGGCCTCAGGACGGCACCTTCGCCGTCCTCTACAAGGGCCGCAAGTTCGATGTTCGGGCTGCCTCAGGCCCGACCAACTTTGGTGAGAAGATGGCCCTACGGATGCTCGATTCGGATGGTGCGATCGTCAAGCAGGGGCTTGAAGGGATCGGCATGAGCCAGTCGGTCGTCAAGCAG
>RFVE01000163.1 GCA_009922585.1 Planctomycetia bacterium | reverse complement strand
CTGGGGATCGACCACCGCTGCGGTCTTCGTCTTGTCGTCGGTGATCAGGTACGAGGCATGGGAAAGACAGGCGAGGTAGTACTGCTGGATCTTCATGGTGGTGAACTCTGGTTTCGGAGCAGAAAGGTGGTGAGACGCGAGAAGCCGTGGCCGAATCAGGTCAGCGGCCTGTTACCGCAGGAAAACCGGCTGCGACCAACTCGTCATAGCTCTGGCCCAACGGCCGCACGTCGTAGCCGAGCGGCTTGAGGATATCGGCCGCCATCAGGCAGCGGCCGCCGGCGAGGCAGTGGCAGTAGATGATGCGGTCTTTCGGCAGCACGCGGGCAAGCTCGGCTGGCGACACACCCGCCTCGAGCCGGCTCAGGGGAACCAGCCGGGCACCGGCCAAATGGCTCTCGGCCCACTCGTCCGGCTCGCGGACGTCGATGATGACCGCCTTCTGCTCGGCGACCGCCCGCTGCACTGCCGGCAGGCTATCGCGGGTTGGGCTGGCGGCGAGGGCCGGCCCCGCGGTCGCAGCAAGTACCGCCGTCAGCAGCAGAGCACGGCTGCAGCTCGTGGCTGGGCCACTGACCTGATTCCAGGGCATGCGGGCAATCAGCATCGCCATGCCGCAGGTATCGGTGACGCCGGCAAAGACCAGGCCGGCGCCGACAAAGCCGGCAATCCCCAGGCCAATTTTCTCGAGCATGTCATTGTCGGCGTTGTCGGCAAAGGCCGCCAGCAGCACGCCCCCGAAGACGAGTGCCCCGGCGGCAATCCGCACTTGCCGCTCAAGCGACATCGCCTTGCGGCCGCGGACCACCGGCAGGCCGGCCGTCTCGCAGGCGGTGGTGCCGCCAGCGACGCTGATCACATTCGTAAAGCCGGCGGCGATCAGCTTTTCACAGGCCTTGCCGCTGCGGCCGCCCGACTTGCAGATGAAATAGATCGGCTCGTCGTCGCTCGCCTCGGCAGTGACCGTTGCCGGGTCGAGCCGGTCGAGCGGCAGGTTGTGGGCGTTTGTCACATGCACCTCACCGAACTCGGCAGGGGTGCGGACGTCGATCAGCCTGATCGGCTTGTCGCTGGTAAGCAGTTCGGCGAGCTGTTGGGGAGAAATTGTCGAGACCATGGGGCGCTCCTTCTAAGGCGGTACTGACGGACGGGGAATCGTTGGGAACTAGGGGAGACAATGGCAACTCACAGCGGTCGCGGGACTGGCTGCGGGCGGTCAGCCGCAGCCGCAACCAAACCGCGATTCGATGCACTTCATAATGCTGGCCAGGTGGGGTTCAGCGATTTCGTAATAGGTGCAGCGGCCCTGGCGGTCGGGCTTGAGGAAGCCACACCGCTGCATCAGCCGCAGATGCTCTGAGGCCATATGGCTAGGAATCTCGCAGGCCTCGGCTAGTTCGCCGACGGTGTAGCGGCCGCCGAGCAGCATCTGCACTATCCGCAGCCGGTGCGGATGGGCGAGCGTTTTCAGGCACTCAGCCGCCTCGGCGAGTGCCGCAAGGTCGGTCAGTTTGGGATTGGACGCGGTAGCCATCGAAGCCTCCTTCTCTTATTTATATATCGGAAGGTTTCGATATGTCAATTAATAATTCTGCAAATTTGCCAACTTGGTGATTCTGGTGCGGCCAGTGTGAGAACCGCTGGCCTACTAAACGGCTAGTAGCAAAAGCTGCAGTCCGTGGTCAGCCGCCTTCGGCCAGCGCGATCCGAACGGGCGGCTCGCCGCCACCGTGCAGCAGCCCAGCCGCGTCCCGCGAGGCCGCGGCGGCACCGGCGGCGGCACCGGCAGTGACCGGGCCACCCCAGCCAGCCAGGCCGCGGCCGACGAGGGCAACCGGAAAGGTGGCGGCAAAGCCAATGATCGCGCCACCGGCGTAGACGGTTTCGCCGACCGCCCGTGAGACCTCACTGAAGCTGCTCCGCCGCTGTCGCACCAGCGCCGGCGGAATCTCCCGTACCTTGCCATCATCCCGCAGCCGCCGCTCCTGAAAGAACCGCACGGCTGCCTCGCCAGCAATCCTGATGAAGGTACGGTCGCTGATGAAGCCAATCACACTGCCGATGATCGGCACCCGGGTGACCAGTTCGTCGGCCAGCTCATCGGCGAGGACATCACGGCCCGCCTGGGCGGTGATAGCATCGACGTTAAGACCGCCCTGATCGGAATGGTCAAGGGCTGCGTGCATCCGGGCCAGTACCACCTCGCGGCGGCTGCAGTCTTCGATGAGGGCGAGCTCAAGCACGTCAAGCAGCACCGCGCGGTCCAGCGGACGGTCGAGCGGATAGCCGTAGCTGTGGCCGATTTTGGCGATCGTGGCCATGGCCGCGACCAGCTGAAAGGGCAGCCGGCCGACGACGGCGCTCCCAAGCTGCCGGATCACCAGGCCCCGGCCGGCGCTCATGTGTTCGGCCTTCTGAATGATCTGATGGGCTCGCTCGTCACAGGCCTCCAGCGGCAACTGACGCTTGGCGATGATTTCATCGCGGGTCGGGTGGCCACCACCGCCGACCCCAGGCAGTTTTGACTCTGCCATCGTGTTGAGCAGCTTGATGGCTCGTCGCACCACTTCAGCTGGCACCACCCACTTCACCCCCCAGGCAATCGGCTGGGCCACCAGTTCGACGGTCTGGGTGAGCCGGCTCGGCTCGGTACTTTTCCAGCGGGCGATGCGATCGACTTGTTCTTGTTCGTACGTCGAGAGGGGTGCGGCAGCTGGGCTTTGTTCGGTCACGGGAAATCCCCAAGCGAAGGTCTCGGTTGTGCAAGGTCTGTTCTGGCGGCTGCTTTTTGAACCGATTGCTCCGCTCGCCGTCCGATTCAAGCAGCAACTCATACGGCTTGAACCAATGGCGGTCAGCAGTTGGTCTCGCGCAACGGCGTCAGGGAGCAAGAATACACGTGGTGAATCCGTCGTGCGCAAGCAGGGGTCGAACGAGGACAATCACCGCCAGCGGATTCGATTTCACGACTACGCCACGATCTACAGCCAGCCGGGCCTCTACGAACAGCTCTTCTACGAACGGCTGAAGTGTGATTCACCCCGCAAAGTGACTGAGGCGTTGCGGTACACCGCGGAGCATGAGCGTGACAACCTCGCCGAAATGCGGGTGCTCGACCTCGGCGCGGGCAACGGCATCATGGGTGAGGAACTCAAGCGGCACGGGGTCGCCCGGCTTGTGGGGGTCGATATCGTTGACGAGGCCCGCGAGGCCGCTTACCGGGACCGGCCGCATGTCTATGACGACTACCTGATCCGTGACTTTACGGACCTCTCGCCGGCGGAGCATGAAGAGCTCACGAGTTGGAGCTTCGACGCGCTGACGTGCGTGGCGGCCCTCGGTTTTGGTGACATCCCGGTGCCAGCCTTCATGCAGGGCGTCAATCTGCTTCAACCAGATGGGTGGCTGGCCTTCAACATCAAAGAGACGTTTCTTGAACGTAGCGACACCAGTGGCTTTTCCAAGCTGATTCGTGAACTGATTTTTAGCGAATACATCAGCCTGCACCATGTGGAGCGGTACGTCCATCGCTATTCAATTGAGGGCAAGCCGCTGTTTTATTTTGCGGTGATCTGTCGCAAAAGGCGGGATATTCCCGCCGATTTCTCTGAGCAGCTGGGCTGACTGCGGTCGGAAACCGGCGAACAGTGTTGGTAGACTTTTGGGCTGGCAGCGATCCCTGCCATGAGACCTATCTGCACGCTTGGAATGAAACAATATGGCGACCGCCGATACCGCTACTGGCCAAGGTTCTCCCACCACCGATCAGCCGGTCACAGCTCAGGTGGCCGCTGATCGTCGCCGGCTGCAGGAAGCCCAGGCTGCGGGCCTCGGGGCGACACTGAAAACCTTCGTTCGGCTGTCGGGACCGGGCTGGCTGCAGTCGGCCATCACGCTCGGGGGCGGCTCGCTGGCAGGGTCGCTCTATCTCGGCGTGATCGGCGGCTACGAGCTGCTCTGGCTGCAGCCGCTGATGATGATCCTCGGCATCGTCATGCTCTCGGCAATCGCCTACGTCACGCTCTCCACCGGCGAGCGGCCTTTCGGGGCGATCAACCGTTCAATCAGCCCGGTGCTCGGCTGGGCCTGGCTGCTGGCGGCGATGATGGCCAACCTGGTCTGGGCAATGCCGCAGTTTTCCCTGGGAACTGCAGCGCTGCAGCAGAATCTCTTTCCCGATGTCGCTTTTCTGGCAGGTCGTCAGGGGGAGTGGGTCTGCGCCGGGGTGTTGTTTGCCCTCGCTGCGATCGTGATTGCCTTCTACGAGTCGGGCGGCTGGGGTGTAAAGGTCTTTGAAGGCATTCTCAAGGCAATGGTTGGCCTGGTCGTGGTCAGCTTCTTCGGCGTGGTCGCGGCAATGTCCTGGAAAGGGCAGCTTGACTGGGGGGCGATCGCCAGTGGCTTTGTGCCAGACGTCAGTCTGCTCTGGCGGCCGGTGGCCAGCCTGCGGACCTTCATCGACGCCTCCGGTGATGCCGCCTATTGGACCGAAACGATTCTCGCCACTCAGCGGGAGCGAATGATTGCCGCAGCCGCCACAGCCGTCGGCATCAACATGACCTTCCTGCTGCCCTACTCGATGCTCCGCAAGGGGTGGGACAAGACCTTTCGGGGTCTGGCCTGCTTTGACCTATCGACTGGCCTGTTCATTCCCTTTCTGCTGGCCACCAGCTGTGTGGTGATCGCCGCCGCCAGCCAGTTTCATGCCCGCTTCGATGATTCACAGCTGGCCTTGCCCGCCGCCCAGATTGAGGGTCAGTACCGTGGCAACCTTGAGGCCCGGCTGAAGGCTGAACTGGGCGGCGAGGCCTTTGCGGCTCTCGACACCGCTGCGGTCAATGAGCGGATCGATGCCCTGCCCGAGGCTGACAAGCAGCTCTCCCTGATGCTGGTCAAACGTGACGCCTTCGACCTGGCTCGGGCGCTGGAAAACCTGTTTGGCAAGGGCGGCCTGACCCAAAAAATCTTTGGTGTCGGCGTGCTCGGCATGGCGATTTCGACCATCATCATCCTGATGGTCATCAATGGCTTCTGCGTCAACGAAATGTTCGGCTGGTCGGGCGGGGCCGGGTCGCGACTGGGTGGCCTCGTCGGCTCGTTGCTGCCAGGGGTGACGGGTAGCCTCGGCTTTCTCTGGCTCTGGAGCAACTCCGATGCCAAGTTCTGGCTGGCGGTGCCGACCAGTAACTTTGGCATGGCCCTGCTGCCGATCGCCTACATCACCTTCTTCCTGATGATGAACAGCCGCTCGCTGCTGGGGGATGCCCTGCCGACGGGCCGCTGGCGGCTGCTTGCCAACCTGCTGATGCTGGCCGCGATTCTGGCGGCAAGCGTTGGAGCTGGCATGAGCATCTGGGCCAACATTGGCTGGATCGGTGTGCTGCTGGTGGCGGTCCTGCTGGTGCTCGCAGCGGTCGTGCCGGCCCGCGAGCGACCGGCTGCGTAACGAGTCGGCGGAGCAATGCCCTACCAAGACTCACTGCCAATACTCATCGGTTGCTTGGTGGCTGCCGGGGTGTGTGTCTGGCTCTGGCGGATGGCCGGACAGGCGATCTGGCTGGTGCTTGCTTTGGCGGTGGGGGCTGCTGGCATCGCGGCGGCCGCTGTTGACCACCTCACCATTACCGACCGCGAGGAACTGGAACTGCTGCTGCCGCGGCTGGCCAGGGCGGTGCAGGAAAAAGATCTCACGACCCTGTTGGCGGCGATTGCCCCTGAGGTGCGGCCGGTGCAGCGGCAGGCCGAAGACGCCGTCAAGCGATCCCGGCCCAGTCAGGTGGTGATCACCAAACTTGAGGTGGAGGTGAACCAGACGACGAAGCCATTAACAGCCGTGGCCGAACTGCTGGTGCGGGTAGCCGGGCAGGTTGCCGACCAGAATGAAGCAACGGGCATCGTCGCTGCGACGGTAACCCTTGAAAAGCGAGGCCACTGGCTCATCACCGGCTGTGATGTCCGGCCGGCTGAGCCACTGGGCGGACGGCGGTAGGCAGGCGGGGGCCGGTCGGACTGTTGCCAGCCGCCGGCCCCCGCT
>RFVE01000162.1 GCA_009922585.1 Planctomycetia bacterium | reverse complement strand
TCCATGTAATGAAGGTGTTTACAACAGGCCAGGTCGCGAAGATCTGCAAGGTTGCCCCGCGGACCGTCAGTAAATGGTTCGATTCGGGCAGGCTCAAGGGATACCGCATCCCCGGGTCACAGGACCGCCGCATTCCGCGGGAATACCTGATCAAGTTTCTCAAGGAGCACGGCATGCCGCTGGGCGACCTCGAGGATGAGGCCATGGCCAAGGTGCTGATGGTTGGTCAGGATCAGTTGCTGATTGAGAACCTCAAGCGGCACCTGCCGGCTGAGCAGTCGTTCAAGATTCAGGTGGCCGCCAGCGGTTTCGAGGCGGGCATCCAGGCTGAGAGCTTCCATCCTGATTGCATCGTGGTCGACTATGCCATCGGCCGCATCGATGCGCAGCAGATCTGCCAAAATCTGCGGAGAAACGCTGAGTATGCCGACACGATTGTGATCGCCCTGCTGCCAGATGATGGCTCGCAGATCACCGTCGATCGCGCTCACGTCAACGAGAGCTTCAAGAAGCCCTTCGACGTGGCCTTGCTGGCCGAGCGGCTCCGGACGCTGATCGGTTCACGCAAAGAGCTCGTGTAACGCGGGCTTCCAGCGACTCCATGCCAGGGGCCGGTGTGCCAACAGTGCATACCGGCCCCTGTGTGTTTTCGGAGGGAATGCAGGTATGCTCGCGATAATGGAAACGAGCCTGCATCCCATTCAGATGATCGACGTCGGCAGCAAGCCAATCACGCTGCGGACCGCCACGGCCAGCGGCCGGCTCGTGATGCAGCCGGCCACGCTGGCCGCCATCCGCGAGGGCCGGTTGGCCAAGGGCGATCCGATCGCAACTGCCCGACTGGCCGGCATCATGGCAGCCAAACGAACCGCTGACATCGTGCCGCTGTGCCACCCGCTGCCGCTGGACGGTGTTGATATCAGCCTGCAATGCATTGCCACAGCTGAGGGCGGCCCCGCCGTCACCATCCGGGCAACCGTCCGAGCGACCGCCAAAACTGGCGTCGAGATGGAAGCCCTGGCAGCGGTAACCGCTGCTGCCCTCACGGTCTACGACATGACAAAGTCAATCGACCGGGGCATGACCATTGAGGCTGTCCAGCTGGAGTCCAAGACCGGCGGTAGCCGCGGTGACTATGACCGGTCGGCCGGTGCCACAGACCGTGACCTTACGACTGTTCCGGAGTGACGGCCGTTCGGCGGGCCTCAGCCAGGATCGGCTCGAGTTCCTCGACAAAGTCCCGCACGTCCTTGAATTCACGGTAGACGCTGGCAAACCGAACGTAGGCTACCTGACACGATCGAAGGGCTCCCGCTCTCCGTCCTTCTTGAGAACCGACAGGAACTGCCGCTCGGCCCGCTCGTAGGTTGTGAACCGGCGCCGACAGCCAAGACACTCACGGCGACGGCGGATGCTGGCCCCGTCATCCCCGGCTCTCGAGTCGATCACCCGGTCATTATCAACACGACAGAAAGGGCAACGCATGGCGGTTCCGAGGCTGGTGTAAAAAACCGGGTCAGGTGGGGGGGAGTGGCGCCGGTCCATCAACGACGGTGGCGTCGGCGGGCTGATGCTGGCGGGTGAGTTTCCAGTCCCGTCGCTGGCGTGAACTGGGGATGTTCATGCCCTTGCGGTACTTGGTCACGGTACGGCGGGCAACCGTAATGCCCCGCTTGGCAAGTTCCTCGACCAATTCGTCGTCGCTGAAAGGCTTGTCCTTGGGCTCTTCTTGGACAATCTCCTGCAGCTTCATGCGGACGGCATCCCAGGCCACCTCACCACCGTCGGCACTGACTGTGCCACCGACGAAGAATCGCCGCAACGGGAAGAGACCGCGGGGAGTCTGAAGCCACTTGTCGTCGACCGCCCGGCTCACGGTGGTGACATGCATACCGATCCGATCGGCAATCTGCTGCATCTTGAGTGGCTCAATCGCCTCGGGCCCCTCGCTGAAAAACCTGGTCTGATGATCGACGATGGCCTGAGCGGTCTTCAGCAAGGTGCTCCGCCGCTGCTCAATCGCCTCAATCAACCACTGGGCTGAATTGATCTTTCGCTTGATGTATTCACGGGTTTCTGCATCGGTGCTGGCCGCCTGCAGCATGCCGCGATAGGTCGGGCTGATCCGGAGATTGGGCAGGTCGATCTCCTCCAGCCGAACCTTCCAGCTGCCATCGGGCTGCTGTTCGACGTAGACATCAGGCTTCACCGGCGGCACGAATGGCAGGCTGAAGATGGCCCCAGGCTTCGGCTGAAGCCCATGCAGGGCCTCCCGCAGCGATTCGATCTCCTCAATTGAAAGTCCCGTCTTCCGCTCAATCAGGGGCAGGCGGTTGGCGGCAAGGTTTTCAAGATGATCGCGGATCAGCTGCCGCAACTGCGCCCCATGCGGCTGGCTGCCATCAAGTTGGAGCAGCAGGCACTCCTTGAGGTCACGAGCCCCAACGCCGGGTGGATCCATGCTCTGCACCACCGCCAAGCCTTGCTCAAGAGCGGCCAGTTCAGCTGCCCGGAATGCCTCCGGATCGGACACGGCAGGCCGGCCGGCAGCGTCGGTCGGCACCGGGTCGATCAGTTCCTCAAGCGGCATCGCCAGATAACCGTTGGCGTCCAAATTGAAGATCACCTTGTCGGCCGCCTGTCCGACCTCGGGGGTAAGGTCATAGTTGGCCAACTGATCGTGGAGGTGGTTGAAGAGCGTCTCGGGCCGGTCCTCCATGTTGGCCATGGCATCCAGGTAGCGGTCAGAGGCCTCGTCGATGCGACCCGCTGAAGGCCGGCGGCGGTCCTCGTCGATGTCAGGGTATTCGTTCGACCAGTCATACGACCGTTCAAAGTCGGCCTGATTGGCATGCTCCTGATCGACCACCAGCGGCTGTTCGTCAACGGTCTGAGCCGATGGCGGGGCCTCCGGCTCATCCTGGCCGCCCGCCTCGGCCTCCGGCTCGACCAATTCCAGTGTCTCGTTGTTCTGGATTTCCTGCTCAATCCGTTCCTCGAGGGCCATCAGCGGCAGCTGCAAAATCTCCATCGACTGGATCATGCGGGGCGCAAGCACCTGCTTTTGCGCCATCCGCATTTCCTGCCCGAAGGACATCCGCATCGACATGGAACCGCATCCGTTTCTCGGAACTCTCAGCCATCGCCGGATAGCCTATCCAGCTGCCCCTCAAGCATACCATTCTCATCCTGCGACAGCCCTGAGCAAAACCGAGGCACCCGGATGGCGGATCGCCATGGAGCTGCCAGTAACCCGATTCTCACTCACTCACACGAGGCCGCATCCCAGTTGACCGAAGCCACGAGGAGGCAATCCAGGGAAGGGAGGCTCACGGGTCGGGGAACGCTCGAGGAGCGTTGGGCGCATCCTCGCCCCGCGACGAGACTTTTGCAGCCCTCCAGCCGGCGATGCACCGAGGATGCACCTAGGTTGGGTACCCACTAAAACGGCTGGCGACTAGCAATGGCGTCGGCAAGCATGTCGCGATTTGCCTGCTCCAACGAGGCTCCCACGGTCAGGCCGCGTGCCAGCCGGGTGATGCTCACGGGCAGCCCCGCCAGCCGCGAGGCGATCGCGAGGGCGGTGCCGTCCCCTTCGACATTCGGTGTGGTGCCCATGATCACCTCGCGAACCTCCCCCTGCTCAATCCGCTTGATCAGGGCATCAATCGAGAGTTTTTCCGGGCCGACGCCTTCCAAGGGGGCCAACCGTCCCTGCAGCACGTGGTAGAGCCCGCGATAGCTGCCGGCCTGCTCGATGGCCAACAGATCACGAACCTGTTCCACCACGCAAAGCAGACCGGAGTCGCGGCGGCGGTCAACACAGATCTCACACTGTTCAGCCTCCGTCAGATTGAAGCAGATGCGGCAGGGACGGAGGTTCTCCTTCACCGCCCGAATACTTTCCGCGAAGGCTATCGCCTCATCATGCGGCATCTTGAGCACATGATAGGCAAGCCGCTCGGCACTCTTCCGGCCAATGCTCGGCAGACTGGCAAAGGCCTCAATCAGTTTGCCAATAGCCGATGTCGGTTCAGGCATCAGGCGTCTCCAGGCTCTTGGGCGGACGGGGAGGCTGAATCAGGTTCAGCAGGTTGAACAGCCTCGGGGGGAGGTCGCCGGGGTGGCTCCACCTTGCGGATGGCCGCATCGAAAATGGTTCGGGCGTGGCTGACAAGGGGATGGTCCATGGTCTCACGCAGCAGGGCTGCCGACGAAAGCCCGCGGCCACGACTCCGATCAGTGGCCTGCTCAGTCCGCTTCCCGCCCGCCGCAGCCTGGCCCCCGGCGGCGGGTTTGGCCACCTGTTCGTCCTTGCGGCAGGCAACGGCATACCGACATGGTCGGCCGGCAACCCGGCTGAGGGCCTCCTGAAACTGGCCGACAATTTCTGGCCGGCTGAGGAAGGCCGACGCCGACGTCCCGCTGGCGGGCAGTTCCACCCGCAGGCTGTTTCCTTCCCAGACAGCTTCGACAGCCATCGCAGCAAAATCTTCAGCGATGCCACCCACTGCTGCCCCTGCTTCGTTCCAGGACGTCAGTGCATCGGGCAGAGGTGTGGGGGTGGATGCCGACGCTTCGGTGGCCGCCGCGGCTGGTTCGTGAACAACGGCTGCAGGTGCCGCAGCCGGGGTCGTCCCCGACGCTTGCTCCGACGCTTGCTCCGCCGGCTGCTCCCGGGCTGGCTCAGCCGCCGGTGCGGCTGCTACCGCCGCGGGCTGGGGCTTTTTTTTTTCTGCGACAGACGGCGACTCACCAGCGGCGACCCGATCGATCACCTCAACGAGGCTGTCGAGGTCTTCCAGGCTAGTCAGCCGGACCACCGCCATCTCAGCCAGCACCGTGGTGTGGGTACTCTGCCGCATCCGGGCCAGAGCCTGATCGACAATCTGTAGCATCGCCAGCAGGGTTTCGGTTCCGGTTTCTCGCCCAACGACCGCCAGATCAACCCCGCAGCCATCGCCTGACAACAGAGCCTCAGGACCACAGCCGACGCTGGCCACCAGGCAGTCCCGCAGGACCGCCAGTAGTTGCTCCAGCACACCCCCGGCATCGGCACCACCGGAAAGGGCGTCATCGAGCGCGGCGAGGGCAGCAGCAGCATCCCGCGAGACAATCGCCTGCAGCAGCCGGCCGATTTTCTCTTCGCTACCGATGCCAATCAGTGACTGAACTTCTTCGACGCCGATTTCATCACCGTCACCAACAGCGATACCTAGCAGCTGCTCCAGCAGTGACTGGCTATCCCGCATGCTGCCGGCCGCACGGCGGGCGATCAGGCCGAGAGCTGCGGGGGCCACTTGCACCCCTTCCGCCTCGACAATCTGGGCCAGCCGGCCGGTAATCGCCCCGGCACTGACGGCCTGAAAATCAAACCGCTGGCACCGCGAGAGAATGGTGATCGGCAGCTTTTCCGGCTCGGTTGTGCAGAGCACAAACTTGACGTGCGGTGGGGGCTCTTCGAGCGTCTTCAGAAGTGCGTTGAAGGCCTCGCGGGTGAGCATGTGGACCTCATCGATGATGTAGGTCTTGTACTGCCCGCCCGCTGGCCGGACCGCCACGTTCTGCCGCAGTTGACGAATTTCATCGATGCCCCGATTGCTGGCCGCATCGACCTCGATCACATCAACGTCATGTCCGCCGGCAATTGCCAGGCATTTCGGGCATTCGTTGCAAGGCTCGCCGTGCTGGCGGCTGCCGCACTCGAGTGCCTTGGCATAGATTCTTGCCGCGCTGGTCTTGCCGACCCCACGGGCGCCAGTGAAGAGATACGCGTGGCCAATCCGCCCCGACTCGATCGCCCCGGCCAAGCCCCGGGCCACATGCTCTTGACCGACCAGATCAGCGAACCGCTGCGGCCGGTACCGGCGGGCGACGACCTGATAGGCGGCCGGTTGAGCCATGGCAGATGGACAGCATCGGGCGGACGGGGGGGAGCAACACCTGCCTGCCGTGACGAACCGGAAGGCGGCAGCGGACGCCGATGAGAGGCCCACCGCACAAAGAGACGACTGCTTATGGCTGCTGCGGTTAAG
>RFVE01000161.1 GCA_009922585.1 Planctomycetia bacterium | reverse complement strand
CGATCAGAACCCGGCAAAGGTTCGCTACGAACTCTTTCACCTTCGGGATGATCCCTACGAAAAGCAGAATCTGGCTGCCACCGAGCCGGCGATGCTCAGGCAGATGACCGAGGCGATGATGGCCGCGCTCGACGCCGAGCAGGCGCTCTATCCAGTCACTGAGGATGGCACCGAGCTACGGCCGGTGGTGCCAGACGGCTGATTTCTTCCCGGCTGCAGGGGGAGGGCAGAGGCCCACATCTCTGAAAGGTTTCGGCGGCCCGACGGATCGCGCGAACCGGCAATGTTGCCTTTTCAACCGCGGCACAGATGTGCTACGGCAGGATTCGCCTGCCATGTTTGTAGACGGCTTCGAGCCGAAACGGTCTGGCGAGGTCCGTGTTGTCGAAAATGATGACGACCGGCAATGCGTTGATCGCTCGCTCCAGATTGGCGAGGGTACGCTGGAATCGGTGTTCAAGCATCTCGTCAGGCACGTCATGCCCCCCCTGCATAACCCTCATCGCCACACGCTGTTTTGACGTTTCGGGCGAGTCGATTCGGATGAAAACCATGACGACATGCATGCCATTCCGGCTCGCCTCGACCAGCTCGGAAACCTTCGCACTGACCGGATCGGAGAGCACCGTCTCGAACACGAAACTCTCTCGCTGGCCGATCAGGCCGCCGCGCAGTGACGCGGCGAGTGTGGCAGCCTCGTAGGGGCCCACATCCAGTTCGGCGGCGAGATCGTCTGCATTGACGAACCGCAGGCCCGTGTCGGCAAGGTGAGCCTGGAAAAACGTCGACTTGCCCGCACCATTGGACCCCGCGAGTGCCACGACGATGGGCCTCGCTCCAAGCAGTGATTGCCAATCCATCCGGCCTCTTATCTCGCGGCGACGAACACACGGTTAATGAACCGACCGCGGGTGCGGCTGCCGTCTTTGTCGATCTTTATCAGCATTCCTGACTCGTCCTGGCAGGGCTCGAAATGCGGAAATGGACGAGACTCGAGATAGGTGCGAACGCGGTCGCGGCCGACATCGGTATCCACGCACTGAATGCTTTCAGCGAGCGACCTCGCCGCTCCGGCTCGCTGTAGCGCCAGGGCCCGGTCGCCGCGGAGGAGCGGCTCGATCGATTTGCCAAGACAGGCCCAGAACTCCACCTGACCTGCGATCGATCGGCGGGCGACGGCGCCTACCGTGCGGGCCTCGAGAACCAAATCGTCGCTCAGCTTCACGGGTTGACTCATACTGCCATGGTAGCTTTTTGCCACCAGTAGTCAATCGCGAATGATGCGGGGTTCGGACAAGCAGTCGGACCGCGAATGCGCCCGCGACGGTTGGCCGGGCCCATTCAGTGAGCGGAAAGCCACTCGCCCAATGCTTCGGAATCAATTCCGGGATTATCCCGCCAGAGCTGCGCAGCGACCGAACAAGTTTCTACCCTGCTGGTACCAGCAGCACAGCGTCGGCATGGGCAAAGCCACCGGCACCGTCAGTACCGATCACGACCACGCACTTTTCACCTTTCTGCAGCGTCAACCGGCCGGCTGATCCAAACCCGTCGTCAATGGGGGGCTGCTGCCGCATATTGACCGTAGCCTTCAGACGGGACTCAGCCGCTTCGATCGAGACCGGCACGGCCGTACCCCGGTTTTCGTGCGGCTGCCAGGCGACCAGCACGTCGTAGCTGCCGGTCGCTGGTGCCCGCAGTTCAAACGTGGCGGACGCGCCGCTGCCAGGGCTGGCGTAGATATAGCCATGGCCAACGTAGCCCCGCAGGCCCTGGCCCTCGGTCCAACTCCCCGCTTTTTTCGCTTCGCGATCATCCAGCACGACACCGCCCTTGGACTCCGCAATTTTCTTCGGGTCGAGGCCAGTCATCGGGCCATTCGGTCCCGCGAGGGGCAGAGCGTCGGCAGGGATTTCAATCGGGGCCGTGGGGCTGGCCCGGCGAGCCTTGCCGGGCAGTTGCAGCAGCTCGTCCATTTCGGGCCAGTGGTGTTCATAGACACCCCTCGGGCCGGTACCATGCTTGACCGCCACGCTTGCCGCCTTCCCAACCACCTCACCCATCATGCCGCAGGTCTTCATTACGCGGACCGTGCCGAGGGCCTCATGAGTGACCGAAATGCAGCGGCCGGCCATGAAGAGGTTTTCGATATCACGTGAATAAAAGCAGCGGTAGGGCACGGGGTAGCCGTAACTGCGATCAACCCGCCGGTCGTGGACAGCGATTGAGATAAACGGGTTGTCCGGAAACTTTTTCGCGTACTGCTCCTTGGGATAGTGCAGGTCAATCGACCAGGTGGAGGGGACACAGCCGTCAGGAAAGTCTCGCTTGGCCACGATGTCGTCCTGAGTCAGCACCACGTCACCAAGAATCCGACGACTCTCCCGGGGACCGCCGATGTAGGCCACCCAGGTCAAGAATGCGGTCGGGTGCTCGGCCGCCCCGTCACCGTTTTTCATCGCATTGAATGCACCGAACACCGCCCGCAGATTCCAGTCGCGAATGCCCTCGGCATCGGCGAGCGGATCTTTGTCAAAGCCACTTTCCCAGAACCACTGGCCGTGGTGGTCACGCGGGTAGGGAAAGTCGGCCATCGCCAGAGGCAGCGCCCAGGGCGTCTCGGGAAAATCGCGGGCCGCGTCTGCCTCGTCCCAGGCCCACATGTTGCTCATGCCCATGCGACCCGTCGGCTCCATGACCGTCTCGGCCCCCGCAAGATGACCGATCGTGGCATGGCCGGTGGCATCGCAGAAAAACCGGCCAGTGAACCGAAACTCTCGGCTGGTCCGGGTATCGAGGCAGGTGACCGCCTCAATGCGATTGCCCACGACAGCCTTTTCGACGCCGAAGGCATGGGTGTTTAAAAACAGGTCGATATTCGGCTCGGCTCGCACGACGGCTTCCTTTTTGGCATCGCCGAACTCTTCGTAGGTGCCAGGGCTCTTCTTCGCATGGTCGCAGAACTCCTCGATGATTTCACCGATTCGCGGATACTTACCGCGGCGGATCAGGCCCATCGCCCAGACCCGCACCTCACTTGAGCCATTGCCGCCGAGGACTGACCGATTTTGGATCAGGGCAACCTTCAGCCCCATGCGGGCTCCCGAGATTGCCGCCCCCATGCCCGAATAGCCACCGCCAACGACCACCAGATCGTACGGACCCTTTGTTTCGGGTTCAGCCGGCAGGCCAAGGGCAGACCGTCGCCAGCTGGGCAGCACGGCCGAGTCATTTGGCGGTGACTGCTCAGATCGGGTGAAAGCAATGGCATCGCAACGACCATCAAAGCCGGTCAGGTCGTGGAGGGTCAGGCGGTTACTGCCGGCAGTCAGTTCCACCTCGCCACCAGACTGCCAGTGCCACTCAGCCCCGGTGGTCCCGAATGTTTCGCTTAAAGGCTTATCATTGACGAGTAGTTGGAACCGGCCCGGGGTGCCCGGAGCCTGCCAGCGGGCGACCCAGTCTTTGGTCCGTACCCAGACCCGGTAACGGCCCGCAGTGGCAACCTCAACCGTCGTCGTGGCATCAGCAACCGGCCGACCCAGCCCGTGGGCCAGTAGATAGGGCGAACCCATCTCGTGGATGAACTGCGTGTCGAGTTTCCAGCCACCGCGGTTTGCGAAGCTTTCAGCCTCGACGAGCATGACTGTCGACTGCGGAGACGCATTCGCGGGTGCAACTGTTCCGTAGAACGCCGCGAAGCACAGCGAAGCCAGCCAAAACCGCGACTTAAGGAAAAACATGTCTGATCTCAAATCTGGCACGTGACCGACTCCGAATGCTTGTGGGAACCCATCGAGAACATGCTACGGTTTGGTAGCCGCAGTCCGTACAGCTTAGTCAATTTGTTTCACACCGCCGCTCGCTCGCTGACCAAGCAGACGGTAGACGTCAAGGCTCATCGATTCATTCAGGAAAGTGACCGACGCATCTGCCTTGGCGAATTGCCCGCCACCGGGATGATTGCTCCCAAAGACCCGCGTCAACACCCCGTACTGGTGCGAGGTCGCTGGATCATGTGTCGAGGAATTGATGCCGTCACGGGCCGCGCAAAGTCCGAGAGGAATCTGACAACAACTGCCGTAAACCCGGAGTCCCGAGTCCCAAGACTGCGAATTATTGGTGGGGCTGGCTGCCTGATGGAGTCCGTATTTTGACTCACCCAGCAACAGCACATTGGTCGTGCCGTCGGTGATGTCTTTGAATTTGATCTGTGAATTTGGAAACAGCACCCCGTTGGTGTAGACGTAGCGATCGCTGTAGGCACACGCATGGCTCGTGCCACCTCCCTGGCAGCCAAAGTAATTGATGGTGTGAACATCGCCGGAGGAGTTGACATCAGACGGGCACTTGTAATCGGTGTTCGGCTGAAATTGAACGCCATGGTTTGCCGCCGACGTCGATCCCTTCATGGGGGCAAAGGCTTGCGTAAGATCGTAACGGTCGAACAGTTGTTGTCCTTCCATGTACGGAAGAATCAAAACGGTCCATGGAGCCCGGGCGTCTGCACTGACATTCCCGTCGAGTCCACAGTGGCCAGTCACGGTCGTGATGCCACCGGCCGGCAGTTTTTTTTGCCCCGATTCATAGTTGTGAATCGCCACTGCCAACTGCCGAATTTTATTTCCGCATGCCGTACGACGGGCTGCCTCTCTCGCCTGCTGGACCGCCGGCAAGAGAAGCCCAACAAGCACACCGATGATCGCAATCACGACCAAGAGCTCGATCAGGGTAAATCCGGATGGCTTTTCCCGCCGAGGCTTGCTGCCGATGAGGAACCGCCATGGAGCGTTGTTGCTCTGGCATTTAAGTAAAGCTGTCGATGTGTTCATGTCATGCTTCTCCAGCCGTATGCAATGAAAAACTAGCGACGTCGTGCTCGCCGGACGGCCTGTTCCGGGATGTCAAAATCAATTTCGGGGACCTCTGGATCGATCATGACAGAAGTCACGTAATCGGAAAACAGGGTGACATCCTTGGTCTCATCAACAACCGGCCCGCTCTGCCCACTGATCCGCACCCGATGGGGGCCGCTGACTGCGCCCATGTGAGTGGTGTAACGACCTGCGATGATGTCCGCATACCCTCCGGGCCCTTCGTTCCCTTGGCTGGCATCGGGTTCGAACGCAATCTGGCCAAGCGGAACGGGTTCGCCCTTGAAGGTCACGCTGCCGCGGATCGAATGCCGCTCGGGGCCCTTACTTCTGCTGCACCCACAGACAGCGGCCGCTGCGATTCCGGCGACAACGAAAAAGAAACTTGCTGACTTCTGAACGGAAGCAATCATTCAAAATCCTTTACGTCGCCACTCGCCCGCTGCCCGAGTTGGCGATAGACGTCCAGGCTGATGTTTTCCGAGATGAGCCTTACCGAGGCATCGGCAAGGGCAAATTGCGCTCCGCCGGGGTGGTTGCTGCCGAAGACACGCGTGAACACGCCGTAGTCGAGCGCTTGGGCAGGATCGACAGTCGAAGAATTGATGCCATCCATCGTCGCGGTCGTCCCCAGCGGCTCTCCACCCGCACCAACCGTCATACCCGAAGCCCAGGAAGCAGCGGTCCCTTCATGTCCATCCCGATGGCGGGCATATTTGGTTTCGCCGAGCAGGATGACTTGGGTGGTTCCATCAGTGATGTCTTTGAACTTTGTCACAGAGTTTGCATAGAAAATGCCGTTCTTAAAGAAATAGCGATTCACCGTGTTCGTGCAGGATGCCTCGGCTGCTGCCCCTCCACCCATGCAGGCGTGATAGTTTGTGTTGAACGTATCACTGCGGGAGTTGGGGTCACTGGGGCAGTGGAACTGATCATTCGGGGTGAACTGATGCACCGAGTTCGCCACCATGTGGACGCCATTGCGGTTTCCGTAGCGGGCACAGAACGCCTTGTTGAAGTCGAAGGCTTCGTACAGCGACAGGCCCTCCATGTAGGGCAGGATCCAGATTGACCAGGAAGCACCAGTCTCGTTTTGCAGGTTGCCGTCAGTCAGGTTGCAGGCGAGCCCCGTGTTGAGGATGGTGCCACCGGCAGGGAACTGACGTTT
>RFVE01000017.1 GCA_009922585.1 Planctomycetia bacterium | reverse complement strand
GGGGACGGTGAAAGTCTCGTCGCCCGGGCGAGGCAGCGGCCAATGCTCCTCGAGCGTTCACCGCCCCCTTCGCCTCATCCAGCAGTGGCCGCTTCTGCGTGCCCATGCACTTGCCTGGTCGTTTGTTCCTCCGTTACTTGGTCTATAGTGATGATGGAGACAATCGTTTAGTAAACTGGCCGACCACGCCGTTGTTGGAGTTGTCATGGAAAAGATGTTTGCCTGGGTTGCCACGTTTGCTGTCGCCCTCATGGTGTCCACGGCCGGGCTTGGGCTCTGGATCGGTGACCTGCATGGCCAGACCGACGCTGCCATCTTGCGGTGGGGAACGGTTCACCGGCTTTCGGGGGTGCTGGCTGCGCTCGTCGTGGTGCTGGTGAACAGCATGTCAGTCACCTATTTCATTGGCACCGGTCGTTGGTGCCGTGAGGTGGTCGAGACGTACGGTCTGCCATCTTCTTTCATTGCCCGTAGCAAGCAGATCAAGCGGGCTTCATTTCCTTTCGCCCTGTTTGGCATGCTGAGTGTCGTGGCCATTGTTGCCCTCGGTGGTGCTGCCGATCCGGCAGCTGGTCGTCAGGGAAGTGAGAACTGGGTGACGCCGCATTTGCTCGGCGGCATTGGGCTGGCGGGACTGATTGCAGCCTGCTTTCAGGCGCAGCGGTCACGCATCAGGCAGCAGCAGGGGCTGATTGCTGATCTGCTGGCTGCGGTCTACGAAGTCCGTCGTAACCGTGGCCTTGAGGTCGAACCACAGTCTGTCGAGACCACTGCCGTAACGGCGGGGGGCTAGTGCCGGTCGAGTTGATGCGGACGGCGGTATGAACGGTTGCTGACCACTACCTGCCGCCGGGGGGCCATGCGGATGGGCAAACCGCTCGAGCAACGTGATGCCCCAGGCCATGCTGATGCCCAACGCCAATGCTACGGTCAGCAGAACGCGGTCGTGGCTGTGGAACTGCACCTCTGGTAACAAGTCTGCGGCGGCAATGCAGAGAAAGGCCCCAGCCGCTAGCGCTAAGGCAGCGCCAGTGACTGCCTGCTGCCGATCACCGAGAAGATCAAGGCTACAGATGAAGACGATCGCCCCGACCGGCACCGCTGCGGCGTAGAGCAGGTTGATCAGCCGGCGGAAGCGATCCGACCAGCCCGCCCCCAGCATCAGGGTGGCAATGATGCCGGCATCGAAGGGCTTATGCAGCAGGATGGCAAGAAAAGTCGCCAGCCCGGCCAGCCAGCCAGCGCCGTGGCTGGTATCGGCGTTGACTGCAGCTGCCAGGGCGGCCCCGTCGGCGAGGCTATGCAGCCCAAGTCCGACAAAAGCTCCGCCCCAGCCCCAGCGGCTGGTCGGGGCATGGTGAGCCGGGTCGGGGGCATGCCCGTGGCAGGCATCATGGACTGCGGGCTCATGCAAACAGGCAGTCGCTGGCTCGCCTCCGTCTGCAGTATGGTGGGCATGCCCGTGAAAGGCTCGTTCCAGCAAGAACATTGCGAAGAAGCCCCCCAGCATCCAGGTCATCGTGGTGTCGAGCCGACGGCCAAATTCGAGATATGCATGGGGTACGAGATGCAACAGAGCCACGCCAAGAAGCACACCTCCAGTGAAGGAGAGCAACACCTGCAGCCTTCGGTGTCCCAGCGTCAGGAACGAAACCGATGAACCCCCGAAGAATGCCGCTGCGGCGATGACCAGCAGATATCCGACCAGCAAAATAGCGTTGCCATCGGCAGGCAAAACGGCGGCGACGGTGGTCAGTTCCATAGCCGAGACTGTTGAGGGGCGGGTTGAAAAAGGTCACATGGCATCTGCCATTCAGTTGCATGATGGATGAGCCTGCCACTGCAGACAAGTTGGCTGCCAAAAAACCGGCCAGACGCTGCTGATCAGCGACGGTAGACAGGGGTGGTAACCGGGTAGCTCGGGTACTGGCGGGCTGCCTGTTCCACCTGCTGGCGGACCACCGCCAGTTTTTCGGTGATGGCTGCGTCGTTGGCCGCGAGTGCCCCCAGCACGATGACCAGCAGGTAGGTCACAATATTGGCCCAAGCCTCATTGCCAAGAAACTTTACGGCGGTGCCGAAAGACTTTTTCACTTTCGGGCCGAACATTCCGAGTTTCACCGACCAGATTTCATCCAGGATGAGGTGGGTCAGGAAGCCAAGAACGACTGCACTGGCTACGAAGTACCGGTGGAGGGGGTCTTCTGCTGCGAAAGCCAGGAATGCAGTGAGGCCGGCGATTGCTGCTGACGGAACGCTGTGGAACATTCCTCGATGGACTGAAAAGTTCTTAAGCAAATAGGTTACCCCAAAACGAATCAACAAATAGATTGCACCACAAGCAATGATCAACGCCTCGGTCGGAAGGCCAAACTGCTCAAGCCTCGGGAGCAGCATCACTGGTATGACCGCAGCAGCAAAGGCGACGCTTTCCCGCATCGGAATGCCGGGGCCGCTGTCGAGGTCGGGTAGCATGCCGGCGACTGAGCAGAGGCCTGTGCCGAGGAGGCATGTCAGCGGGGGAATCTCTCCGACATACCATGCCGCCGCGCCATAGCCGACGCCGACAATGGTCGAACCGGTGATGTGCTCGCGGAAACCCGGCACCGTGCGAATCCCTCCCTGACGAGTGCTTCAGCCGAGGTTACGGTCAGTCGCCCCAGACTGGACGAATGCCGCTCGGCGGGCGGTCGATCCCTCAACCTCCGGGCGCACACTGGCGGCCGCAGACAACACTGTCGTTAGCAACTTCGGCAGGTTCGATGCTCATTCCAGAGTGACCGCCGCCCGCAGCCCCCTGCACCTCCAGACCGTTCAGGTTTTCCTTACCCTCATGGCCGGATAGGAAGCGCGGCGAAGCTTGGTTGAATGCAAAGGCTGTCGCCTTTAAACGGCCTGGGTGGCTGGCGGACTGTGGGCGTTCGGGCTTGTTCTGAAATTGCTGGCTGGGAAGCCGGTGCCAGTCAGGCAAAAATTGCGTTCAGGGCTCGTGGATGAACCGAAAGCGTGGAGGGAAAGTGCGGTTCAAGGATCTTTGCCTCCGAACTGGACTTTGCCGCCTGACAGGCTGGCTTTAGAGTCCGGGCGTAACGGTCACGGTACCGACGGACACCACAAGGAGAATCGGTGTGTCGATCGAGAGCTACGACATTGTGATGCTCGGGTTGCTCGCCACGGCGGGATTATTGGGCTATTTCAAGGGCATTATCTGGCAGATCGCCTGGATCGCCGGGATCTGCCTCAGCTCGTATGTGGCCCTGCGATTCAGTGGGCAGTTGGCTCCCCTGACGGGGCAGCAGGCTCCCTGGGATCGGCTGCTGGCCATGCTTTGCCTGTATGTTGCGACATCGCTGGCTGTCTGGATAGGCTTTCGGGTTGTCTCATCGGCGATCGACGCAGTGCATCTGGGGGCTTTCGACCATCAACTCGGCCTCGTATTCGGGCTGGCCAAGGGGGCTCTGATCTGTGTGGTAATTACGTTTTTCACCGTCACGATGGTGCCGGGCTATCGGAGTCAGATCACCGGCAGCCACAGCGGCCAGATCGTCGCCAGGCTGATTGGTGAAGCTGACCGATATCTACCGCCTGATGTCCATGAGACCATCAATCCGTTCTTGCAGCAGTTCCAGGAGCAATTCGACGCCGGTGACGGCTCTGGGGCGGCCGCGGGGATGGCTGGAGCCAGCCGCTCTGAAGGCGAGCCGATGGCCACCTCCTGGCAGGCGGTCCTCGACGGGGTTACGTCTGCTGCTGCCTGGGCTGGGGTGAAGGTCGATCCAGAAACCGCGAAGGCCGCTAAGCAGGTTTCGGCTGCTGCCGACTGGATGTCGGCCCCGAGCGGGACGGTGGGCACCGCAGTGACGAGTTCCGGCAATCGCTACGCGGAACGTCAGTCGGCCTTTGGTGGACAAGCAACCCCGGCCGCATTCCAGGCCGTGCCAAACAGCCTGACGCCGATCCAGCCGAGTACAACGTCGGCTCCGCAACGGTTTCCGATCGGTGCCCAGACACCGCTCCCGGTTCAACGCTGACCGTTTCCAGCGCACGGCAGACCGACAGCCTGCTACACCCGGGCAGGGCGGTGAGGGCGAAGGCTGCCCGATACATTCAGAAACGATTCGCCGCAGAAAACAGGGGGTCCAAAACGGACATAACGGACATTATCGGACGTTGTAGAAGGGGTCAAAAAACGGGGGAGTGGCTCGCCGAAAACAACTGTTTGGTCAGTGTTTCGCTCCCCTGCTCCTGCGATCAGCCGGCGTCCTCGAGGAACACCCCCATCGTGCGGAACTTTTCATAGCGGGCTGTGACCAGGTCTGGGATCGGCTGAGCCACCAGCTCTTTGAGGGTCCGCTCCAGGAACGTCTTCAGGCGGGCCGCCATCAGCCGTGGGTCACGGTGCGCGCCACCGAGCGGTTCGTCGATCACCTTGTCAATGACACCGAACTCAAGTAGGTCCCACGAACGCATCCTCAGGGCCCGGGCAGCATCGGCCTTGAAGGTTGCACTCTTCCAAAGAATGCCGGCACAGCCCTCCGGACTGATGACGCTGTAGTAGGCATGTTCGAGGACGGCAACCCGGTCGCCAACACCGATGCCAAGCGCGCCGCCCGATCCCCCTTCGCCGATCACAACGCAGATAATCGGCACTTCCAGGGTTGCCATCATGAACATACTCTCAGCAATCACTTGAGCCTGGCCCCGTTCCTCGGCGCCGATCCCGGGATAGGCCCCTGGTGTATCGATCAGGCAGACCACCGGCAGGCCGTACTTCGCCGCCAGTCGCATCTTGCCCATCGCCTTCCGGTAGCCCTCGGGATGGGCACAGCCAAAGTGGCAGGCCTGCCGCTCGGTCAGCGTCTTGCCCTTTTGGTGGCCGACCACCAGCACCTTGTGCCGATCGAGCTTGGCAAATCCAGTCAGCATCGCCGGGTCATCGCCAAAGGCCTTATCGCCGTGAAGTTCAACAAACTCATCAAAGACCAAGCCCAGATAGTCACTGGTCTTGGGCCGGTCCGGGTGGCGGGCGACCTCGACCGTCTGCCAGGGATCAAGGCTGCCAAAAATCTCCTTCTGCAGGTCGGCGACTTCACGGCGGAGTTGTTGCAGGTCATCCCGCGACTGTTCGCCCAGCGGCGCCGTCTCGATTTCGGCGATCCGGTCTTCCAGTTCGTAGATCGGTTTTTCCAGGGGCAGACGATGGAGGCCGCGGGCCATGCCGGTTTCCTTCAGTGGACCAGGTGAAAACGAGGATTGTCGCCGGTCGGAGGAACGGGCGTCAATCGGCATTCAGCGGGCTGGCGGTACTCCGCCGGGCTTGAAAAACGCAGTCCGCCGCAAAGCCAGGGCAACGTCGCCGAGCGAATCGGGCCGATCGTCCGGTCGTTTGGCCAGCAATTCGCGGAGCAACGCGTCAAGCTTGGGAGAAACCGCCTCGTTGGTGGCAGAGGCGATTGGTGGCTGGGCATGGAGGTGCCGGGTCAAGAGTTCCTGCTGGGTCGAGGCCGTGAAGGGGGGGCTACCGGTGAGAAGTTCGTGCAGCATGCAGCCAAAGGCATAAGCGTCGGCACGCTGGTCAACCCGCTTGCCCCGAATTTGCTCCGGCGGCATGTAACTGGGGGAGCCCTGAACCTTGACAGAGCCAGGGAGCAGTCTGGACAGCCCAGGGGGCCGTGCCGCCAGGGCCAGATCGATCAGTTTGACGCCACCTGCGTCATCGACCAGCAGGTTTTCGGGCTTGAGGTCGCGATGCACCCAGCCCCGGTCATGCATATGGGCAATCGCCTCAGCGGCAGCGACGGCGATCGGCTGGGCGATACTGGCCAGGCTCGCCGGGCCGGCCGTCAGCCGCCGCTTCAGGTTTGGCTCGCGGAACAGCTCCATCACCAGATGGGGCAGGCCATCAGCTGTGGCGTAACGATCGACACGAATAATGGCCGGGTGATTGAGCGACTGAGCCACCGCTCGTTCATGCCGCAGCAGCTTTTTTAGGTCGGCGTCACCTGCGGCCTCCCGGGTTGCCAGCTTGACGGCCACCCGGTCAGGCTTGCCCGCCTCGGCAGCCTCCCAGATTTGGCAGCGACGGCCGACGCCAAGCTGTCGGATCAGCCGTAAGGGACCGAGATGTTCAGGTGGGCGGGACATGCTGCAACTCAGTACTCGTGGCGTCGAGATCGATCCGCACCAGTGAGAGGCCCTGCGGCGGTGCGGTCGGCCCGGCCAGTGCCCGGCGCCGGCCGGCGACCACCTCGGCCAGCCAGTCGGATGACCGCTTGCCGCAGCCGACCATCACCAGGGTGCCGACAATGATGCGGACCATATTGTAAAGGAATCCGTTGCCCTCGACCTCAATCCAGACTTCGGCGTCGACGGTGCCATCAGCCCCCTGTCGGCGGCCGATCTCAAGGGAGGTGATCCGCCGCACCTTCGACAGCCGTGGAGACGAGGGATTTTCAAAGCTGCTGAAGTCATGCTCGCCAATGAGGTGCGCGGCGGCCCGCTGCATAACGCCGGCATCAAGCAACGACTTCCACCGCCAGACAAAATGCCGGGCCAGCACCGGCCGACTGGTGGCGTCGTGAATCCTGTACCGGTATCGCTTGCTCACAGCTGCCCCGACGGGGTCAAAACTGACTGGCGCTTCCTGCGCGGTCAGCACGACCACGTCTTCAGGCAGGTTCGCGTTGAGGGCCCGCCGCCAGACGTCGGGTTCATAATCCTTGGTGGTCGTGAAGCCAACCACCTGATCGACCGCATGCACCCCGGCATCGGTGCGGCTGGCTCCCTTGGGCAGCAGCGACTCACCCGACACAGCGGTAATCGCCTCGGCCAGCACCCCCTGCACCGTCCGCCGGCCGGGCTGAGCCTGCCAGCCGCTGAACCGGGTGCCCTCATAGGCCAACCGCAGCAAGAGGGTTCGGCCCATCGGCTCAGGCCGTTCCTGCCGCCAGATGTTCGGCAATCTGGACAGCATTGGTGGCCGCCCCCTTCCGCAGGTTGTCAGAGACGCACCACATGGCCAACGCATTGGCTGCTGATGGATCACGGCGGATGCGGCCGACAAAGACATCGTCATGGCCACCGGCATCCCGCGGCATTGGATAGCGGCCTGCTGCGAGATCATCGATGACCGTGACCCCAGAGAAGCCGGTGAGCAAATCCCGCGCCTGCTCCGGTGTAAGCGGCTGTTCGGTTTCAATGACCAACGACTCGCTGTGGGCATCGGCCACCGGCACCCGCACGCAGGTGGCGCAGACGCCGATCGAATCGTCACCAAAGATCTTTCGGGTCTCGTGGACCATCTTCAGTTCTTCGCTGGTGCCGCCGCCGTCACGCAGGGAACCGATCTGCGGAATCAGGTTGGCGGCGATTCTGTGGGCAAACACCTTCGGAGCCTCAGTCGTACCCCCGAGCCAGGCGGAGAGCCCGTCACGTAGTTCGGCGGTGGCCGCCAGCCCTGCTCCGCTGACTGCCTGATAGGTGCTGACGATCACCCGTCGCACCCGGGCGACATCGTGGAGCGGCTTCATCACCATCACCATTTGGGTGGTCGAGCAGTTGGGGCTGGCAATGATGCCCCGGTGGCTGGTGATCGCGTCGGCGTTGATCTCTGGTACCACCAATGGCACGTCGGGCTGCATCCGGAAGTGGGCTGACTCATCGACCACCACCGTGCCCCGTTCTACAGCCCAGGGTACGAACTCAGCTGCGACCTCATCAGGGGTGCTGCCTATGGCGACCTGCACACCGGTGAACGCCTCTGGCGTAAGGGCTTCAACAGTGAATTGCCGCCCCCCTGCTTCGACTGTCCGTCCGGCAGAGCGGGCTGAGGCCAGCAGTTTGATCTGCCGGGCGGGAAAGTTTCGGCTGACAAGCAGGTCGAGAATAATGCGGCCGACAGCGCCGGTGGCACCGACCACGGCAAGGGTGTCAATCATGAACGAGTTTCACTTCTGCGGGGGAGACGAAACGGGCGATGGAGGCTGACTAGGGAGGCCGAGACCGGGCGGTAGGAAGGCCATGTTGGCAACAATCATCGCCAAACCAAACTCCATCATGCCCATTGCCAGGCCAATTCCCAAGTGCACCAGCACCGCCATCGCCAAAACTAGCCGTCGGGTCAGCCGTGACCAGATGAGAGCAGGGTACGAAAATTCCCAGAACAGCGTGCCGAGGGTTAGGGCATTGGTCAGTAAGGGGTGCCAGGCCAGAAAGGTCAGGTCGAGGGTGCGGTACTGGCTGTTGGCAACGGCCCCCCAGAGCGCGGTCCCCTCCCACCAGCTTGCACCGAAAAGCTTGCCCGCACCTGAGAAGAAATAGACCACGCAGAGATGGATCTGGATCAATCTGATCGCAACGGTGGCTGAGACCTGGGGGGCCACCGGGCTTGACCGCCGCCAGAGCAGCCGGTCAAGCGACAGCCGGGCTCCGGCCGGGCCGATTGCCAGTGGCAGCAGCATCAGGCCGACGGCATCGTCGAAGCCGAAGGTGTTCAGCGGCGCCCGGTTGACGGCACTGACGTAGCCCACCAACGCGACCACCGCCGCCAGCGGGGTGACAAGACCGAACGTCAGCATGGCCGCGGCAACCAGGCTGACCACTGCCAGCAGGGTGATGCTGCCGGACGTTCTGGCTGAAAAGTACCAGCTCCAATGCCATGGCTGGTCGTTCATTCGCCAGACATTGTCGGCGGCCTGCCAGGCTGTGCTACCGAAGAAGCCTTCGGCATCGAGCAGCCAGACGAGGCTCGACCAGGTCAGCAGGCAGCCGGTCAGGATTCGGAGCACCGCCAGCAGCAACGGGTCTGACGGGGTAAACCAAAAGCTGTTCCAGCCAGTGGCCCAGGCAGCCGCCCAGCGCTGGTCGGACGTTGAGGCCGGTTGGCTTGCAGGTGGGGCGGTCATCGTGAGACCTCTCCCCGCCAGCGATAGCGGCCTAGGGGCATGACCAAGTCGTCCCCTCCCCTGCCCTCCCGTACCTCGAAGGTGTCGGGCAGATAGTGCTCAATCAGGTCGAGGCTAACTTCGCGGCCGCCGTACCGGGCGAGCAGCCGGGTGGCGATGTCCTCAACCAGGGGCTGCCAGTCCCGAATCGCCTCCTGACGAAGCTCTGCTGGTGCTTCAGGCAGTGGGACGAATGCCGCCAGCTTTTCCGGAATCATGAACCGACGGTGGTAGAGCAGCCGGGGCCAGTCACGTTCAGCGTCGGGAATCAGGCCGGTTGTCTGCCCGCCATCAGCGGTCGTGATCGTCCAGCGGATGGAGTGTCCCGGTCCTGGATTCGGGGCGAAGAAGCGATAGCCATGGCTCAGCGCCAGGCTGCCAACGAGCGGACGGAAGGGCTGCAGCATCACGCCGGCCAGTTCGCTTGCCGGCGGTGGCCCGGCCAGTGGTGGCAGCAGGACGGCGGTGAGATAGAGCAGAATCAGCAGCGAGGCCAGCAGCCGCACCAGCGGTGGCCAGCGGTGAGCAGCCGGTATGGCTGACGATGGCGGGAACTGCTGAGACATGAGGGATAATCCTTGATAACAACCTGCTTGGTACTCATCGGACACGATGTGTCCTGCCATCAAACCGTTCGTTTTTCGCCAGGAAAATCGGGTGTTCCGGCCGAGCCAAAAAAAGTCCCCCGCGGCCTCTTGGCCGCAGGGGACATCCTTGGAAGAACACTGGTCGAAACGGTGACGACTCAGCGGATCGAGGCGGTTGCGTCGATCAGGCTGGCGTCAGCGATGGTGACGGTCGGGTCGATCTCAAGCTCCACCGTCTCGCCGGCGGTCAGATTGATCACCTTCGAGATGATTCGTTCACGACCGTCGGCCTTGGTGACAACGCGGATCTCGTAGTCCTGCCAGACCTCGCCTGCAGCCAACGCGGTCGTCTCAAAGGACCGCAGTTCACCAGTCGAACCGGTGGCGTTCCCAGCAAGCCAGACCGTTGCATCGGCAGGCACGCGAAGCGTCAAGCTGGTTGTCGGCTGCTCTTCGACAAAGCTCAACTCGCTGCGTTCACCAGCCGAAACGCTGACTGTCTTGGTCAGTTCGGTCGGCTCCTCGGCATCATCAAGCACGACCTTGACGGTGTAGTCGTAGACCGCTCCAGCAGCGAGGCCGCGGGAGACAAACCGCCGCAGGCTGCCCGTCGACGTGGTGGCCGAGCCGTTGACGAACACCTTGGCGTCGGCCGGCACGGAAACCAATAGCAGGACGCCGTCGACTGGGACGATCGAGGTCGAGTCATCCTTGGCCGGAACCGGCGTCTCAACCTCTTCACCGGACGTGCCCGCCTTGTCACCGACGGGCTCGTCGGTGATGACGCGATAGGAGTCAACCGGCATGCTCGAACTCATCGTCGACATGCTCGAGTAGCCAACGCTCGCGGCTGGGTAGGCATACCCGTATGAGCCGCCAGAGCTGCCGCCGCTCGAGCTGGAACCGCCCGAGCTACCGTAGAAGGCAGAATGGCTGCCACCGCTCGAACTTGAGCCGCCTGAGCTGCCGTGGCTTGAACGCGCCGCCTGTCGATAGGCTCGCCGGGCTGCTTTCCGCTCCCAGTGCGTCATGCGATGGCCACCCGAACTGCTGCTGCCACCCGACGAACTGCTGCCGCCTGAAGAGGCGTAATAGCCGCCCGAGCTGCTGCTGCCACCCGATGAACTGCTACCACCGGAGCTGCTGCTGCCCCCGGAGGAACTGCTGCCACCCGACGAACCGTAGGCAGCGTAATACCGATTGTGCCAGCCGGCTTGAGCATCGCAGGCTGAGGCGATCAGGCCGCAGAAAGTGAGAATTCCGATCGACTTGGTAAAGCGGTGAGCCAACATCTGGGGGCAATCTCCACGAAGCGGGTTGAAGAGGGCGTGCTCCGTCGGCCGACCGTGACGATGGCGGAGCAAAATACGAAATTTCCGCCTAGGATAGTTCTGGTTCTGGAGAAAGCAAGAAGTTTAGGGGAATTGGCGAATAATTGCGGGTTAAGATGGCCTTACCGCCTTGCTGCCTCAATCACGACCCCGTCAACCTCCATGCGGCCCGTTGCTCCCATCAGGCCCAGCTGGATGATGCCCTCGCGTGCCCAGCCCGGGACCTGCACCGCGTCGTTTACCCGCTGCCACTCGGTTGAGCCGGTCCAGGGGCCGATGGCCACCCGCACCGACCGGTTTCGCGCGTGATCGAAGAACCGTACGGCGACACCGGGACGCTCGGCGGGTAGCTGGCCCGGCCCGAGTTCCCGCAGCCGCAGGTCGAGGCTGATCGTCAACTGGCCGACTACCCGACCGTCAACAGGGAAGCCTTGAAAGATGTGGGCCGGCCGGCCCGGTTCGCGGTTTTCCAGCAGCAGATGCTGGCTGCCTTCGGGCGAATCGTCTGCCTTGACCAGCGATTCCTGTCGGCCGTAGTACCAAGCGGTCGGTGTTGTGCTCTCGGGCAGGCAGTCCTCAAAGCCGGGGTTGGCCAGCCCCGGCTGGCTGCCGTCGGGCTGGGCCTCGCGGGCCTCCTCCGCTCGGCCGGTCATCGGGACGAACAGGCTCGGAACCAGTTCGGTGCGGACCAGTTCATCGCCCTGCTTGCGAAGGAGCACCAGCGTCTGCTCGTAGCGTTCCCCGACCGGGATGATCATCAGCCCGCCCTCGGCGAGCTGTTCGACCAGTGGCTGGGGCACGTTCTCTGGTGAGCACGTGACGATCACTTTGTCGAAAGGCGCCTTTTCAGGCCAGCCAGCAAAGCCGTCGCCGATGCGGGTCACCACGTTGTCATAGCCGAGTCGCCTGAGCGTGGCGGTGGCCCGCCGGCCAAGGGACTCATGGATTTCAATCGAATAGACCATTCCAACCAGCGGAGAGAGGATGGCCGCCTGATAGCCGCTGCCGGTGCCGATCTCCAATACCCGGTCGGTTGGCCGCGGATCGAGTTGCTCAGTCATGTAGGCGACGACAAATGGTCCCGAGATCGTCTGCCGCTGACCGATCGGCAGCGACATATCGAAGTAGGCCAGCGGCCGCTGAGCGACGGGGACAAACTCGTGCCGTGGCGTTAGCCGCATGCTTTCCAGAACGCGGACGTCGGTGATGCCGCTGGCCGCGAGGTCCTCACGGACCATCCGCTCGCGGGCAGTTGCATAGCGGTCGTTGAGGCTGGCACGGCGGGCGGCAGGGCCTGCTGAGGCCGGCTCGACAGCCGCGGCCTGCCCGCCCAGTAACAGGGCAATCGCAACCACCCCGACCATGGCTGTCCAGCCCGGCATCAGATCATCCTCTCTCTACTCAACCCTTCGCTGATGGCGGTCCACTCACGGCCGTGGGCTGATTGCCACCAGTTCGATCTCAAACACAAGCACTTCGTTCGGCTCAATTACCGGCGGAGCGCCTTCCTCGCCATAGGCCTGCGCGGCCGGGAGCACAATCTGCCAGCGGCTGCCCGTCGGCATCTGCACGATCGCCTGCTGCCAGCCTGGGATTACGTCCTTCAGCCTGATGCGGGCCGGTTCGTCCGCCGGGTCAGTGGCATCAAAGACTTCGCCATCGATCCGCCGTCCGGTGTAGTGGACCAGCACCTCGTCGGCCAGTGTCGGGCTGGGGCCCCTGCCCCGTTTGCGCACTTCAATCAACACTCCGCCGGGCAACTCCCGCACTCCCGGCTGGCGGCGTTGGGCTGCCAGAAAGGCCTGCCCCTGCTTCTGGTTCTGCTCGGCTTTGCCGGCAAACTCGCGGCGAAAGGCTTCGTCGCGGGCGGTGATTCTGGCATCGAAGCTGGCCAGTCCGCGGCCGAAACGTTCCTCGGGCAGGCTCGGCTCACGGCCGTCGAGTGCTTCCCTCAGTCCGGCGATCAGGCCGGTGGGGTCCGCCTTGAGGTCAATGCTTTCCAGGTCAGCCCGCAGTTGCCGGCCGATCCGATAGCCGAGCGCATAGCCGATGTCGGCTGGCGCCGCCGGAGGAGGCAGCGGCGGGGCAAGGGGCTCGACCTCATCGCCCACCGCTATTCCGCCGGCAAGCCAGCCGCTGAGCAGCACCGCCATCAATGGCTTTTTCCACAGGCAGGCAGCCAACGGCAGCCATTTGCCTGAACGATCGGCCTGGCCTGGCATCATCAAAGGTTCTCCCTGGTCGGGTGACAGCAGCAACAGGATCGGCTGCATCAGGATTTTGACAGCTGGTCATCGCTGCTCGCCGTATCGTCTTCGAGCTTGCCCCAGCCCCGCCGGGCCCCGTCTGGCTGACGCCCGAGTGAGCCCTTGGTCAATTCAAGGAAGGCGGTCTCGAGGTTGATCTCCTCTTCCCTCATCGACCGCAGACGAACGCCGCCGGCGATCAGCCGGGCAGGCAAGAGTGAGGTGTCGGCCCCCGCCTCGGCTAGGGTCGCCCGCACCAACCCGTCGCGGACGGTCACCTCGGCAACCCCCTCACAGTCTTCCAACAACCGGGCCGCCGCCTCGGGGTCGTCAGCCACCTCCAGCCGTACCACCGGCCGGCCGCGGACTTGGGCCAGCAGGTCGCTCACCTCTCCGCAGGCTAGCAGTTGGCCGTATTCGATGATGCCGACCCGGTTACAAATGTCAGCGAGTTCAGGCAGGATGTGGCTAGAGACGAGGATCGTCTTGCCAAGATCCTGCAGCCGCTTCAGCAATCCACGCATTTCAATGCGGGCCCGAGGGTCGAGGCCACTGGCCGGTTCGTCCAGCAGCAGCACCTGCGGGTCATGCAGCAGCACCCGGGCCAGGCCAAGCCGCTGCGTCATGCCGCGGGAGAGGCTGGTGACCAGTTCGTCCCGCTTCACCCCGAGGTCAACGAGATCGAGTGACCGCTCGGCCACCTTCCGGCGGGCCGGGCCGTCGATGCGATAAGCAGCGGCAAAGAACTCGAGATACTCGATCACCCGCATGTCGTCATAGACGCCGAAGATGTCGGGCATGTAGCCGATCGCCCGGCGAATCTCCCGGGGGTGGGTATAGATCGAGTGGCCGCAGACATAAGCCTCGCCCCAGGAGGGCGACAGCAGTGTTGACAGGATGCGAATGGTGGTTGTCTTGCCGGCCCCGTTGGGGCCGATGAAACCAAACAGATCGCCCTGGTCAAGCTTCAGCGTTAGGGACTCAAGCGCAAAAAAGTCGCCGTACTTCTTCGTCAGGTCGACAGTCTCGATCATGAGGGCTTCCTTCCGGGAAAAGTGCGAGGGTGTCAGTCGGCGACCGGCAGGACGATCCGCCAGACCGTGGGAGCGTTCGCTCCTGCGTCGATGGGCTCGGCCTGCTGGTCGGGGCGAACCTGCCAGGAGATGGCCGCCGGGCCACGGCCGATCAGAATCGCCCGCTGAAGGCCGAGCAGCCGGCTCAGGTCGAGCCGTGCCAGCCGCCCCAATTCAAGGCCGGTATATCCCGGGCCCCCGGCTGCAGCATAGAGGCCTGCGACTTCAAGGATGCGGTCGATGTCGCGGTCATCAGCATCCCAGCGGGCCGGCACGCTGCGATCCTTGACCGTCTGCCGTCGGGTCAAGGCTGCCGCCAGCGACCGGGGACCACGGCCACTTTCCAGATCGAAACGGTCGCCGGGCCCGAGCCGACCGACATCGTACAACCAGCCGCCATGCACGAGCACGCAATCGTCCAGCGTGACATTGAGGCGGTTCTGCAGTCCGCCGCGGAGGGTGCCCTGGCCGGTGCGATCGAGGGTTGAGCTGATCGGTTCAACCGTAGCTGGTCCACACCAGAGGGCTTCAAACAGCCGGCTGGAGGCCGCAGCCTGAGGCACCTGTTCAAGCACCGCGGCGGAACGGCCAAACCGGTAGTCGGCGGCTGCCAACGATGGATGGGGCGTGAGCGCGTCGGGGCCGCCAAGGCTGCGGCCGGGTGCTGCAAACCAGCTGATCGCGGTCTGAGCCGGATCAGCCTCTGCCGGTCCCGTCGCCGCAGCGCTGATGGTGAACTGGTCGTTTTCAGCTGCCCAGACACCGGCGAAGCCGATGCTGCGGGCAAAGCCTCCGGTCTGATCGACGTCTATGATGGCGGTTGTTCGTGTTTTGACCGTCGTTGCCCGATACCGTTTGGCAGTCTGCCAGGCCACGACCGTGAAGCCGGCAACAATCAGCGGCAGGCTGATCCAGGCAACCCAGCTGCGGCGGGCATCTCGCGATGCCAGCCACCAGTCAAACGGATAGAGGGCGGCCACATAGAGCAGCCCGATGAGGGCGATCAGTTCGAAAGGAATGGCGGCGACGCCCGGGTAGCGATCGATGGCAAGCCGCAGCTGGCCGGTCAGGTCGAGGCCACCGCGGCGGACCTCCCCTGCCCTGCCCGACGATCCCGACTGGCGACCCCGATCGAGTAGTTCCAGCAGCAGTGAATCGGTACCGGGCCAGTTCTGGAAGGGGCGGCTGTCGAGGTCGAGACCCACCCAAGTGATGCAGCCAAAGCCGTGAGCCCGGCGGACAACCAGGGCAGGGTCGCTGGCCGACCCGCCGGCGGCTACCTCGACCACGCCATCCAGCGGTGGCTCCGTCTTGAACAGCGGCACCCGGAGGGCGTCAACAACGTCGCGGTTGAGTGGCCGACTGGCCCGGGCGTAGGTTTCGATGGCCCCCGCCCGCCGCAGGGGCACGAGGCGGTCAAAGTGGCCGGGTAGCCAACTTGCGGCGATCGGTGAGGCAGCCACCATCTCTGGTAGCGACATCCCGGCCACCAATACCAGGTCACCCCCGAGTTGCACCCACTCATCGAGATCGGCCAGTTGCTGCTCAAACCCGCCAGCGGCAACGGCCTGCCCGCAGACGATCACCCGGTCGATGGCATCGTAGGTGAGGCCGGCGGGACCGCAGCTGGCAGGGAGTGCTCCGCTGGTGGTCGGGGCGTTTGGCTCGAGGGTCACCACTCGGGCCCGCGAGCCGTCTTCTTGAGCGGCCAGCCGCGTGGCGCGGTCGGCGTTGGTAAGGGTGCCGAGCAGCAGCAGCAGTTCCTGGGTCGACTCAAACGTATTAGCCACTGAGATCTTTTCGACCACGGCCGGCTGCTGGTTGGCTGAGTCTTCGGCAGGAGCAGCGGTTTTCGCCATCGTCACGATCCGGAGATCACCGCCGCGGCGGCCCAGCTTGACGAGCAGTCGGGCGGCCTTGCCGCCGTCGGCAACAGCGCTGAACCGAACCGGTGGTGACTGCACCCACTGACCATCGGGATCCTCGGCGGCAACGGCGACCCAGCCATCGCCCAGCGACTGGCTGCTGGACGGTAGCCGCAGGCTAATCGGGGTCATGAAGCCGGCCCGGGGCGTTCCCCCCACGCCCACCTCCACCTCGATGCCTGAGGGAGTGGTGACCGCCTCCACAGCAGACGGCAGGCACCCCAGCAGCAACAGCGCGACTAGCAGAATCTGGAGAAAGCCTGCTGCTGCAAGATGCGGCCATTGGTAACCCCGAAACCCCTCGTCGTTTTCGGGTGTTGCTCCAGTGGGCCCGCGTTCGCCCGCGTTCGCGGGCAAGGTCCATGGAAGGCTTTTTCCCCGGACAGTCAGGAGGCGGCCCGTCATGGCTTCTCCGCATCGGGACAGATGCAGGCGGTCTGGCCGCAGCCGGGGCAGCCACCGCCATACTTCGCGGCCACCGCAGCGTCGAGGTCCACATCAACCACGTTGGCAATCGTCGCGAGCCAGGCAAGGACATCGGCGAACTCAAGGGCCTGTTCCTCGTGGGTTCCGCTCCGGAGGGCGGTGGCCAGTTCACCGATCTCCTCAGTCAGCCACATGAAGGTTCCCTCGACACCGCGGGAGGCATCCTTTTCGTGATACATCGTGCGGATCAGCCGCTGAAACTCGCCCAGGGTCATCTAGTCTCTTCCCACAATTGCATCAGGTGAATCAGTTCCGCCCCCCGAGCATACCAGCGGTCAGAAACAGTGACAGGCTGCCAGTCAGCCGAGGGGACGGTCGTTGGCGGCGATTGACTCGTGCCGACCGCTTTCTCCCGGGGAGCGTCGTCGGGTAGAGTACAGGACTCTTCCTCGCTTTTTTCCCGTGGGAGACTGCTGGCGTTTTACCGCCGCTACTGCTTCCGGAGCCATCATGTCCGCCAGTTCAACTGTTCGCATTTTCGACACGACCCTCCGCGACGGCGAGCAGTCGCCCGGCGCGAGCATGAATCTCACCGAGAAGATCGAGGTGGCCCATGCCCTGGCACAGCTCAATGTCGACATCATTGAGGCCGGCTTCCCGATCGCTTCGCCGGGCGACTTTGAGTCGGTGCGTGAGATCGCCAAAGCTGTCCGCGAGCCGATCATCTGCGGCCTGGCCCGCTGTAACGACCGCGACATCGACCGGGCCTGGGAGGCGCTCGCCAGTGCAGCGCGGCCCCGCATTCATGTCTTTCTGGCGACCAGTGCAATCCACCGTGAGTTCAAACTACGGATGGATCAAGACGAGGTTGTCCGCCGGGCGGTGGCCGGGGTGACACGGGCCCGCACCTGCTGTGACGACATCGAGTTCTCACCCGAAGATGCCGCCCGCACCGAGATCGACTTTCTCTGCCGGGTCGTTGAGGCGGCCATCACAGCCGGTGCAACGACCATCAACATTCCCGACACGGTTGGCTATGCAACGCCGCGGCAGATGTATGACGTGATCGCGGCATTGCGAAACCGGGTGCCGAATATCGACCAGGCGGTACTGAGTGTTCACTGCCACGATGACTTGGGCCTGGCGGTGGCCAATAGCCTGGCGGCGGTCGAGGCTGGGGCAGGCCAGATTGAGTGCACCATCAATGGCATTGGCGAGCGGGCGGGCAACTGCTCGCTGGAAGAGGTGGTGATGGCCCTGCGAACCCGGTCAGACTTCTACGGTCGACAGACGGAGGTCGTGACCCAGCGGTTGGTGCCGACCAGTCGGCTGGTGGCAAACATTACCGGCATTCAGGTGCCACGGAACAAGGCGATCGTTGGCCGCAATGCGTTCGCTCACGAAGCGGGCATTCACCAGGACGGCATGCTTAAGGATCGCAGCACCTACGAGATCATGCGGCCAGAGGATGTAGGGCTTGAGCGGACAGACCTCGTCCTGGGCAAGCACAGTGGCCGGGCGGCTCTTGCCGACCGGGCGGCGGCACTCGGCTATCAGTTGTCGGGTGAACAACTGCAGACGGTATTCGAGCAGTTCAAGCTGCTGGCTGATCGAAAGAAAGAGATTTATGACGGCGACATCGCCGCTCTCTGCGAGCAGCAGTTTGCCAGCCTGCCAGAGGTGTTCGTGTTTGAGAGCTACACCGTCAGTTCGGAAAGCGGCGTATCACCAACGGTGACGTTGCGGGTGCAACGTGAAGGCCAGACCGAGTCGGTGTCAATCACTGCCGGCGATGGACCAATCGACGGCATTTTTCTGGCGATCGAGAAAATCACTGGCATCACCACCGTCTGCCGCGACTTTCGGGTTCAGGCGGTGACCGTGGGCAAGGATGCTCAGGCTGAGGTGACGGTGGAGTTGGAGGCGACGGCCGAGCGCTACCGTGGCCAGCTGCACCGCGGCCGCGGCGTGTCGACCGACTCGCTCGAGGCGGCAGCCCGGGCATTCCTGGCGGCGGTCAACCGCGTGGCGGTCGGCTCACAGCCGCGGCTGCATCCGCAGCGGCCCTGACAGGCGATTGACAAGGCCCAGGAATGCGGAGCGGTTGCCACTGAGTCACACGTGTAGCGTGTCCAGTCGCTATCGCTTCTGGCTTCCGGCGGGGTGAAGCACAGTTGGCGAGGGGATGGCTGAAAAGTCAGGTCGTGATTGTTAGATCGCGGCGTGGCCGCGTTCGCCGGTGCGAATTCGCACGCACTCATCCATCGGGAGGATGAAGACTTTACCGTCACCGATCTCTCCCTGCTCCCCCGAGCGACCGGCTGACAGGATCGCGTCGATCGTCGGCTCAACGAACTCCTCGTTGACAGCAATCTGAAGCTGCACCTTGCGGAGCAGGTTGACCGCAATTTCATGGCCGCGGTAGGTCTCGGCATGACCGAGTTGCCGGCCGAAGCCCTGAACATCGAGGATCGTAAGTCGGAAGACCTCGACTTCAGAGAGCGCCTGCTTTACCCGTTCAAGTTTGTCGGGCTGAATGATTGCCAGAATGAGTTTCACGGTTCCCGCCTTATCGAAGAATAAACTAGTTGATCATAGCCCGCTGGCCGGGCCGGGACTGCTCGCGTGGGAAGTTTCCCGTTGCGGACGACCGGCCCTGGATGCCCCGGCCTGGGCGAGCTAGGCGGATTGCCCACCCAAGCCATTGGGGCATCCATAAAGGACGAAGTACCAGCCTCCAGCCGCCTGAATAGGGAAGATGGGGCCAGCATCAAGAACCAGGCATGCAAGACTGCCTGGCCTGTGGCTAGTCGGTGGGCTGCGTGTACTGCAGCCATGGAGACAACCCGATTCACCATGAATTCATCACTTGCGATGGTGCGGGTTGTTGGCCTCGGTGTGTCATTGCTGATCTGCGTTGAGTCAGGTCCGCCAACTCCCAACGAAGAGCGCACGCCCTTCTCGTAATGTGCGATGCAATTCCTATGCCAAGCGATTGCCGCCGTCAGGAATTGCCTAAAGATCGTTGAAATCGTCTGTCTGCTCCCAGAACTTTCGATCATTTGGCCCTACTGGGGCTGCTGGTCATGAATGGCCGCGCATATCCTTTGGGCAGTACTGCCTTTCAAGGCAGCAGCGTTTTATGGAGGTCGGCCGAAATGGAGAACCTGACGGGATGGCTTCTGGATGATCCTGAGACCCGTGGCAGGCGACTGGCAGAACGGTTGATTGTTCACTCAGATGTCGCTTCTCCAGCCGTCACTTTTGCGGCAACCTGGCAGGCAATCGTCGAAAGCCCGTTTCGGGGGGGGCGGCAGGCGGCAGTTGAGCGGCTCAGGGCCATCGACCCGATCGCCTACGGACGCTCCCGCAACCATGTCGGTGGTGAGGTGACACGGCTCTCACCCTGGCTGCGGCATGGGGTGCTGTCGCTCGCCGAGGTTCGGGATGCCGCCCTCGCTCAAGTTCGGGACCGGTCACAGGCAGACAAACTGGTGAGTGAACTCGGCTGGCGAGATTATTGGCAGCGGGTCTATGCTGCCCGGCCGGAAGCAGTCTGGGACGATCTTGAGCCCCCTGCTGCCGTGGCGAATGGGACTGTCTGCGACCGATTGCCCGATGATGTGGCGACTGGGGCAACGGGCATGGCCTGCATCGATGCCTTCAGCCGCAAACTAACCCAGACGGGCTGGCTGCATAACCATGAACGCATGTGGCTGGCGTCGTGGCTCGTCCATACTCGCCGGGTCGCCTGGCAGGTTGGAGCGGCGTGGTTCCTCGAGCACCTGCTCGACGCCGATCCGGCGAGCAACAATTTCTCATGGCAGTGGGTGGCTGGGACGTTCTCAAACAAGCCTTACATTTTCAACCGGGAGAACCTTGAGCGGTACACAGACGGCCTTCATTGCAGCGACTGCCCGGTCGCTGGTCGCTGCGATGTTGAGGGTAGTTATGACGAACTCACTGATAAGCTCTTTGCAGACGCGGGTCACCGGTCCGAGCGGCTCCGGATTCAGCCGACGGCGCTCTGGCACGCCGACCCGCCTCCTGGCCGGTCGCTGGTCTGGCTGACGCTCGACTCACTTGGGGTGGAGTCCCCTGCCCTGCACCGGCACCCGTCGGCTCCAATTGTGTTCGTGTTCGATCCAGCCTGGCTTGACCAGGAGCGACCGTCACTCAAGCGGCTGGTCTTCATTGTCGAGTGCCTGACCGATGTCCCTGGCATTGAAATCTGGCACGGCGACCCGGCCGCCGTGCTGACCGCCCGGGCCGCTGCCGTCGGGGCGAGCCATGTCTGCGTTGCCACCACGCCCTGCCCGCTTGTTCGCGGCACCGCCGACCGGCTGAGCGGCAGCCTGCCGGTGGTGCCGGTCGACTGGCCAGCGTTCTGCGACGCCTCCCACGTGACCGACCTGGGCCGCTTTTCCCGTTACTGGAACAAGGTTTCCAAGTCGGCGATGCAGCCTACCGCGTAGCTGCCTGAGTTAGAGCACCCCGAGGGCTTCCACCCAGCGGCAGAGGGCGGCAGCGCGGGCGGCGTCGCTGTCGAGGGCTGGGAGATCGCCTGCGGTGATGCCAGCCTTGCTCAGCCGCTCGCGGTCAGCAGCCTGACGTCGGACTGCGGCTGGATCAGGTTCTGTGGACGAGGACGAGCCGAACAGCACCCAGCGGAACCGGTCGGGGGCGGCATCCTCGATGGTCGCTCGCCGCGGCAGTGCCGCGTCAATCAGGGCCACGCCGCGGACCACGGGGCTGAACCGGTCGGCCGCCAGCCAGGCGAAAGTCCCCCCTGCCCCGCGGCCGGCAAAGCCAATGCGGGTCGGGTCGAGTCGTCTCCGGCTCCGTAGTACCTCGAGGCTACGTCCCACGCCGTCGAGGTCGGCCCGACTCCAGCGGGCCGGGTCGGCTGAGCCGATGAAGACAACCGCCACCCGGTAGCGAGTGACGGCATCCCGCCAGGCTGCCACCCGGCTGGTGATGGCCTCAGCAGCAAGCGGTCCCTCCGGTTCGTCGAAGCTCACCAGCACCCCCAGCGGTGGACCGTCCTCGATCGCCGGGACAATCGCCCAGGCCGGCTCGGGCAGTTCTGGTGCCTCAAGCTTCAGAACCGTCGCGGGCGGCTGCTCGTCCACAGGTGCAATCGTCGGAACATCGGCTGGTGGCTCCGGCGGCAAGGCCATCGTGGCGACCTGAAACTGGCGTTCGGCGTCATCGCGATCGATCGTCAGCAGCACCTCACTGTCGGCAGCCAGCCCGCCAAGCAGGCCAGCCAGATCAGCCGTGGAGGCCACCGGACGCATTTCTGGCTCGGCCGCACCCGTCGCTGCTGCCGCTGCCGTGATGGTGTCGCCCGGTTTCAGGCCCGCCTTGGCTGCTGGGCTCTCCGGCCAGACCCAGTTGACCACTGCCGGCTCGGGTGAAGCGGTTCGGTCACGGGCACGGAACTCGCGGCGGACCGGCACCAAGCCGAGCATCGTTCGCCTCCAAGGGGGCAGCCGGTCGACAAGGGTGGCGGTGACAGTCACCTCGGTGGCTTTATCCTTCCCCCGACGGACAACCAGGTTGATTGCATCGCCGGCCAGCCGGGGTGTGAGGGCATGCCGGACATCGGCAATTCGCTCGACCGATCGGCCATCGATTGCGACAATCCGGTCCCCACTCTGCAGACCCGCCGCGGCGGCGGGCGACTCGGCTCGCACCGTCTTGATCTCGGGGCTACCGTTAATGGCATCGGTCGCGTCATAGCCGATGCCAAGTAGGCCGGCCGATAGTTCCTCGCCCGCTTGTAACCTGGGCAGCAGTGGCAGCAGATCGCTGATCGGTACCGCAAAGCCGATCCCCGAGTCATAGAGTTCGGTGCCCGAATTCATACCCGCCGTATCGGCCGGCAGTGGGGCGATGATGCCGATGACGCGACCGCGAATGTCGAGCAACGGTCCACCGTAGTTGGCCGGTGAGATTGCCGCATCGGTTTGAACGGCGCGGCCCCAGGCACGGTCAACCGCCGAAAGTACCCCAACCGCCAGGCTCGGCCGCGTGGCTGACCAGACCCTCCCGGCGGCGATAGCCCACTGCCCGGGGGCCAGTTCGCTGCGGTCGACCCATTCCGGCACCGGCAGTGGGCGAGGGGGATCGCACTTCAGCAGCACCAGCCCGCGGTTGGTGTCGCGGCCGACGACCCGGCCCACCAGCCGCACCAGCGGTCCGCCAGAATCGCCGCCTGACGCCGGCGGCAGGATGATGACCGCCTCGCCCGTGTCGGCCGGAACAGCAAAAGCGGTGGTGAGCACCCAGCCCTCGGCGGCAACAACCAGGCCGGTCGAAGGCCCGGTAGCTGGTGTTACCTCGGCAGCCTGTTTCAGCCGTGCTTTCGAGATGCCTGTCGGCTCGATCCTGACGATGCTCGGGGCGACCCGGTCAGCGGCAGCCTGGAAGGCGGCCTGTTCGGCAACAGCCAGCGGAGAGGGCTCGGGGGCTGCAGGGGCAGTGATTGCGGGCAGCACGAGCCAGACCGCCAGCAAGCAGCGGGCGAGCGGGCGACTGCGTGGCTTCACAGCTTTGGGAATCATTGTGGCTCCTCCGACGGGGCCGGTTCGGGACGGCCGGGGAGCGGCCCAAGATCGACGGTAACAATTGCTCCGTTGCGGATCAGGCTGAGACGAACGGGGTCACCGGGCAACAGCCGTGCCAGTTCCTGCCGCAGGCCTCGCTGGGAATTGATAGTGCGGTCAGGCAGCGTTGTCTCGACATATGCCGGTGTCTGATCGAGCAGGTCGGGCACCAACTGCAGGCCGAGAAGTCGGGGGTCGTAGTCATCAGCGGCAGTGGCACTCCGTGCGGCGGGCGGCTTCCCCGAGAGCACCTGTTGGTACCCTCTCGCTAGCTCGTCTTCCGGCAGGGCGTAGCTTAGCCAGATGCCGCTTGGTTCGGCCCGCAACTCCTTACCGAGCATGCCGAGCAGCCGACCCTGCCAGTCGGTCAGGCAGCCGCCGGGTGAGCCGGGATTGTTTGTGGTGCAGTCGAGGATGTAGACATCGCCGCGGTAGGCCGCCTCATGGGCGCCCCGCCGGGCACGCAGTGGCACGCAGGCGGCAATCACGCCGTGCTGCAGGCTCACCCGCTCATCCCCCACCGCCACGCCGAACAGGTTGGAAAGGGCGAGCACCCGGCTGCCGACGGCTGCCCGTGGGGCCGTCGTCGAGAGGCTGAAGCAGGGCAGGTTTTCACCATCGATTTCCAGCACCGCCAACTCCCGCGTCAGGTCGGCGCCAAGCAGTCGGGCTGAATAGCGGCGGCCGTCGTCGAGGACACAGTCGATTGCCTCAGAATCAAGCGTGGTGCTCAATGCCGTCACGATGTGGCCGGTCGGAGAGACGAGGATGCCTGTCTGATAGGCCTCCAGCCCACGAATCCCACCGGCACCATAGAGCTTGACGACCCGGCGGGCGGCATAGACGCCAGGTTCGGTCGCTTCGCCGGCTGCTGCCGCCGGCAGCGAGTTGAACGGCATCAGCAGCAGGGTGACATACAGCAGCATCAGGGGGGCGGACGTCATGCGTGTCATGGACTCGCCTCTTCGATTAAAAAGGTGGCGAACCGCCGGCCTGCGTGGTGGACAACAAGGGCTGTCGGTCGACGGCTCGCCCCATCCCCGTCGAACTGGAACGAGAGTTCGCAGGGCTCGGCCGTTGGCGACAACAGGAAGTCGACCGCCACCACCGTGCCTGAACTGGCAACCTGAAACCGGGCCCGACCGGCCCCGGTGGTCAGTTCCAGCACATCGACCAGTTCACCTGCCGATCCCACCAGCGGCTGCTGCCCCCAGTAGATCATCCGGCCGCTGCCGGCGGCCCCATCCAGCAGCAGTTGCCGCCAAAGAGTGAGGGCGGCGAGCATGCCACCCGAGCCGGGTGGGCTGGCGTCGAAGCCGGCTTCGGCCGCGAGCCCCGCCTCCGCCGCCACCGGTTCCCAGCGGGAGACACCGGTCGGCAGGCTGATGCTGGCTGCCTGATCGGCCAGTTCGATCTCGAAGCCACCCCCCTGCTCCAGTCGGCCGCGGAATGTCCAGGCTGGCTGCTGGGTGTCGGGCTGAGCGGCAGCCTGCTGGTCGACGATCTGGCCCGACCCCGCCGCAATAAGTTCTGTCACCCGCTTCAGTTCGACCCGGTTGAAGTAAAAGTTGGTAAAGCCCAGTCTCGGCTCATAGAGCGGCCGAATTGCCTCTGGCAGATCCTCAGGCTTGGGGGCCAGTGGGTTGG
>RFVE01000160.1 GCA_009922585.1 Planctomycetia bacterium | reverse complement strand
GGCCGGATGCCCAGCTCGCAGGGGGGCAAGGGGCGTGACCACAACCCGTTTGTCTTTACCAACTGGCTCTGTGGCGGTGGCATCCGGGGCGGCGTCACCTGTGGCGAGAGTGACCAGTGGGGCTATAAGCCACTCGACCGCGACAACCCGACGGTCGTCCACGATGTCCACGCCACGATTCTGCGGTTGCTCGGCATTGAGCACACCAAGCTCACCTGGCGGAACAACGGCCTCGACCGGCGGCTGACCGACGTCCACGGCCATGTGATCCAAGGTATCCTTTCGTAAAAGTCCGTTCTTTTAGCCAGATCATCGGATAGGTCACGCGGGTGCGGTTTTGAGGACACCATGGCAGGTCATTCCAATCGGTTCTCCCGCCGCCTGGTCCTGAAGTCGGGACTTGCGTCGGTTGCGCTTCCCTGGCTGGAGACATTTGCCCGCGGGGCAGAACCAGCCGCCGTCCAGCGATTCGTCTGTGTCGCCAATCCGTTTGGGATGATTCACGACGCATTTTTTCCGGCTGCGGATGGCCCCGCGGCGGCCCTGCCGGCAAACCTCGCGGTGCTGGAAGAGTTCCGTGGCGATTTCACCGTTTTCTCGAACCTCGACCACGGTTTTTCCAGCGGCCATGGGGCCACCCACACCTTCCTCTCTGGTGTGCTTTCCAGCGAGGCGTCGGGCATGCCGGAGGGCAACGTCTCGCTCGATCAGTTCTTGGCCCGTCATGTTGCGGGCCAGACCCGGTTTCCGGTGCTCAATACGGCGGCCGGCCCGGTTGGTGGCGGCGGGGTGGAACTGTCGTGGACCAGCAGCGGTGTGATGGTGCCGCCGGTCCAGCAGGTGTCGCGGGTGTTTCGCCTGCTGTTTATCGAAGAGCCTGCCGAGCAGACGGCCACTCGCAGCCTGCGCTATGACGAGCAGGCTTCCATTCTCGATGCAGTGCAGGGTCAGGCGCAGTCAATCAACGGCCGGCTCAGCAGCCGCGACCGGCACAAGCTTGATCAATACTTCACCGCCATCCGCGAGGTTGAGCAGTCGCTTGCCCGCGAAAAGGCCTGGCTGTCGCGGCCCCGTCCCCAGGTCGAGATGGCCGAACCGCAGGATGGCACGGTCAGCCAGCAACTGCCGATTTTGTTCGACCTGGTTGCCCTCGCCCTCGAGACCGACTCGACCCGCGTGGCGACGATCGAAATTCCTGGCTCGTTCGATACCGGTGCGATGGGGATCGAAGAAAAGGGCTATCACGGCTATTCGCATCACGGGAAGGACCCGACCCTCATGGCCGGCATGCGGAAGGTGGAGCGGTATCAGTTGCAGCAACTGGCCCGGTTTCTCGGCAAACTGCGAGCGTCTGACCTGCTCGACACCACGCACGTGCTCTTTGGCAGCGGCATGAGTGATGGGAGCGCCCACACCAACAAAAGCCTGCCAGTGCTGGTAGCCGGTGGTGGGCATCGGCATCAGACCCACGTCACCATGCCGGCCGCCGAGGGCCGACGGGTGCCACTGAGCAACCTCTACCTCACGCTCGCTCAGCGGTTTGGCGTCGCTGCCGACCGCTTCGGGCCGAGTACGGGGACGATCGAGGCCTTGGCATGAGGCTGGCGGGGTCCTGTCTGATGGTGGCCCTGCTGGTTGCTGCCCTGCCGGCCTGGTGTCATGCTGCCACCGGTCAGTCCGTGGCAGTCGATTCGACGGTCAGGGAGTTTGTCGCCAGCTATTGCCTCGACTGCCACGACGATGCCGGTCGAGAAGGGGGGGTGTCGATTGAGTCGCTCGGCGCGGCGGTGACCACCGCCACCGCGGCCGACTGGCTGCGGGTGCTCGAGCAGATTGAGCGGGGGACCATGCCGCCGCCTGACATGTCCCAGCCGGCGGCTGAGCGGAGGGATACCGTCGGGCGAGCGCTCGAACACGCGGTGGTGGCCCATGCACGGCAGCAGCCGAGCGACCGGTCAGCTGTCCTGCGGCGGCTCAACCGCGAGGAATATCGTCACACCATCGGGGACCTCCTGCACATCGATCTCAGCAGCCGCGACCCGACAACCGAGTTTCCTGCCGATACCCTGACCCATGGCTTCGCCTCCAGTGGCGAGGCCCTGGTGACGTCGGGCTTTTTGCTGCGGCACTATCTCGATGCGGCCGATGACGTCGTCGGCCGGGCCGTTCACTTTGAGCCGCAGCCGGAAGAGCAGCAGTGGTCGCTTGAGCCACCCTTTGACCGGACGTCGCTGGGCATCGCCTATGGTGAGCGAATGTATTACTCCCGGCGGCTGCGTCAGCCGCAGCCCTATCAATCACTCTTCTACCGGGGTCGGTGGCTGCCCGTCGAGGATCTCCGCGAAGGTGTGCCGGTGTCGGGCTGGTACCGCGTGCGCGTCCTCGCCGAGGCCAAGTTTCGCGATGCCGACATCGATCATAAAAAGATGTTCGGAGGCACGTCGCTATTTGATCCGAATCAGCCACTGCGGCTGGTGCTTGAGGCGGGCACCCTCGCAGGCATCGACCCAGCCAACAAAGATGCGGTCACCCAGGCCCTCGTACAGCACCGCAGCAGTGACCGTCTGCTGGCCACCTGGGATGTGCCCGACGACACGCCAACCTGGCTTGAGGCGCGGGTCTGGCTTGAGCAGGGGCAGTTCCCCAAATTCAGCTTTCCCAACGGCCCCACCGGCAGCAACTACCGGCTGGTGCAATACGTCAAAGAAAACATTTATACCCTGCTCGACAAAGAGCAGCTCGCTGCCTATGAAGCAGCCAACTACTCAGGCGACTGGTTTCATCTGCTCTTCTTCGAGACCCCCCGCATCAGAATCCACCAGATCGCATGTGATGGACCAATCCATGAGCAGTGGCCGCCGCCGAGTCATCGGGCGATCTTCGGCGATCAGCCCTACACCTCGGCCGCTGCCGGGGAGGTGCTGCGGGGCTTTGCCGAGCGGGCCTGGCGGCGGCCGGTGCAGGCGGCTGAGGTGGCTTCGATCAACCGGCTGGTCGAGACGGCCGAACAGGCAGCCAGTGCGGCCGGTGCGACCGCTGAGCAGGCGGCCCAGTCAGCAATCAAGCGGGGGCTCAAGGCAGTCCTCTGTACGCCTGAGTTTCTCTATCGGGAGGAACGCAACGACCAACTCACCAGCTATGAGATCGCCAGCCGGCTCTCCTATTTTCTCTGGTCCTCACTCCCGGACAAACAACTGCTGACCCGGGCAGCCCGTGACGAATTGCAGTCGCCGCAGGCCCGGCGGGAAGAGGCCGAGCGGTTGCTCGCCGATCCCCGCAGTGACCGGTTTGTGTCGGCCTTCCTCGATGGCTGGCTCGAGCTGCGAAAGCTCGGCACGATGGCCCCGGTTTTTCCGGTCTACTTCGATGACCAACTCGAGCCGGCCATGCGGCGGGAAACACACCTGTTCTTCAAACATTTGCTGCAGACCAACGGACCTGTCGCCGACTTCCTCGACGCTGACTACACCTTTGTCAATCGGCAGCTTGCCAAGCACTATGGGCTCGACTGGCAGGCCGCGCAGGCTCGGCTCGGCGAGCCGATTGCGGGGCTGACAGCGGCTGACCTCCAGCCAGATGCCGCCGGGCAGGCCCCCTCGACCGGGTTTGTGCGGGTCAGCCTGCCGGATCGTCGCCGGGGTGGCCTGCTCGGGCAGGCTGCGGTGCTCACGCTCACGGCGAATGGCGTCGATACCTCTCCGGTGATCCGCGGTGCCTGGGTGCTGGAAAATATTCTGGGAGCCCCTCCGTCACCGCCCCCACCCGACGTGCCGATCATCGAGCCCGATATCCGCGGGACCACCACGATTCGCGATCGGCTGCAGAAGCATCGCGACAACCCCGCCTGCCTGAGCTGCCATCGGCAGATCGACCCACCCGGCTTCGCGCTCGAGGCCTTCAACGCCATCGGCACCTGGCGGGGCCACTACGTCAATGGCAAGCAGGCCCTGCCAATTGATTCCAGCGGCGTGTTCGCCGGCCGCTCGTTCAAGGACATCGGAGAATTCAAGGCGATTCTGCTCGATCTGCAGCCACAGGTCGTTCGCTGCCTGGTTGAAAAGCTGCTGATCCATGCCCTGGGTCGGGAACTGACCGTGGTGGACAGGCCGGCAATTCGCAGCATCGTGACCCGGGCAGCGGCCAACGGCTACCGGCTGCGGGAACTGGTGCTGCTCTGCTGCGAAAGCGAACTCTGGACACAGAAATGAAGACGTCGTTGCGGTGGCGGTGGGGCTTGGCCCTGGTAGTGCTCCTGGCGGTTGGTGGGGCTGGTCCAGCGATTGCCGATCAGGCCGTGCCCGAGTCGCTGACGGTCGCTGAGGCCCGGAAGCTGATGGCGAACCCACCACCGCTGTACCACGACCTGCATGGGGTCTGGCTGCCGCTGGACAATCTGAAAACGCTCGACCCCGAGGTGGCGGCGGTGATCAGTGAGACCATGGGTGCGGTGTCACTCAACGGGCTGACAACACTCGATGCACCGACAGCGGCAGCGCTGGCCAGGCACCAGCCGGTCGCCGTCTTTGGCCGGGCAGATCTGCGGCTCAATGGGTTGCGGGAGTTGGCACCGGAGGCTGCCGAGGCGTTGGCGGCGCACGACGGCAAAGTGCTGCTGCACAGCCTTGAGCAGCTCACCTCAGTGCCGCTCGCTGAAAAGCTGGCCGGCCAGTGGGGAGAACTGCGACTCGGGCTGACTGACCTCAGCCCGGAGATCGCTGCCATCCTGGCGACCAACAAGGGAGTCGCCGAAGATCGGACTCGGCCAGGCGTCGTTCACCGAAGGCGTGATCAGGCTGCTTCGGTCTTGCGGCTTGATCGGATTGAGAGCCTCACGCAGGAGACGGCAGCTGCCTTGACAGGGCATCAGGGCGTGCTGGTGCTCAATGGCCTGACCACGATCGATCCGCCGGTCGCTGCGGCCTTGGCCAAGCGGTCAGGCACACTTGTTCTCAACGGGCTGTCGTCGATTTCCACAGCCGCCGCCACCGCATTGGCGACCTTTCCGGGTGAGTTGGTTCTGAAGGGCGTCACCGCACTCACCCCCGAAACCGCAGCGGCTCTGGCCAAGCACCCGGGCAGGCTGCACCTGACAGGTCTCACAGAGATGTCACCTGAGGTTCGCGCAGCCTTCGCAACGCACAACAACGTCCGGTTGCCACGGCTGCCGAAGGATATCAGGCAGGCTTCGTCTGCCAATCCGCTCTCACAAGCTGAATGATTTACCGATGCTCAATGCGATGACGCTATCGGCTGTCCAATCGACGCCTGCAGCAGCGCAATCCACGGGCCGACGAAGCTGCCGCTGTCGTGGTAGGTCCGGCCGCTGATCAGGTTGCCGTCGATCACGCAGGGAGCGTCGACGAAGATGCCACCGGCCACCTCAAGATCAAACCGGCACTTGGGCACCGTCGCCATCTTGCGGCCCTGCACACAGCCGGCGTAGGCAGGAATCTCAACGCCGTGGCAGACACTGGCCACCGGCTTGTTCTCGGCAAAGAAATACCGGGTGATGCGGACTGATCTGATAGCCCTCCCATTCCCGGGTGATCGTCCAGCCGGGACGAACCTCGTGCAGCACCATCTGATAGGTCCGCTTTTCCGGCGCAATCACGACCGGCCGAAAGCCTGCCTCTTGGAGCCGAAAAAACGGATAGAGCGTGTCGACGGTCTCGGTCGCATCGCCGACCACGATCAGGACGCAAGGACGATTATCAGGGGCGTTTGGCATCTGACTTCTTTTGGGGTGTCTTGAGGCTGACGGCAGGAGACTCTGCGAAGAATTGTCGAAGGCAGGTTGTTTATTAACCAACATCATCACCGTACTTGCGGCAATCGGGCAAGACATTCAGGTTTTTGCAGGAACGCAAGCAGATTTCGCGGCGTAACGCAACGTCCTCAGCTATGCTGCAGGGAACATCTGCAGCCCGCGGATGATGAATGGAAATGCTGAAACGAGGCTGGAACATGAATGCGTTGGCAGGTTTTGTGATCACTCTCGCATGTGTCTTGGTCGCAGCTGGTCCCGCTGCTGCAGTTGAGGTGTTGATCGGGAGCCGGCAGGGCCGAACGG
>RFVE01000159.1 GCA_009922585.1 Planctomycetia bacterium | reverse complement strand
TCCTGCACCAAGGCCGCCGCCGGCTGGTCGGTCTCCTGGCATTGCCGCTTGAGCCCGCCCTTGAGCCCGCCGTGATGGTCCCAGCCCTGATGATAGAGCTGGATGAACCGCACACCACGCTCGGCCAGCCTCCGGGCCAACAGGCAGTTGGCGGCAAAGCTGCCGGCATCCTTGGCATCGGGACCGTAACGATCGAGGACATGCTGGGGTTCGTCGGAAAAATCGGTCGCCTCAGGGACACTCGCCTGCATCCGGTAGGCCATTTCATAGTTGGCAATGCGGGCAGCGATCTCCGCATCCGGCGTGCTGGCAAACTGATGCTCGTGCAGCTGCCGTAGGCCGTCGAGCATCCGCCGGCGACTTTCGGCTGACACGCCCGGCGGGTTGTTGACGTAGAGCACCGGGTCGGCCCCGGAACGGAACCGCACCGCCTGATGCCGGGAGGGCAGAAAGCCCGCCCCCCAGAGATGGCTCTGCAGCGGCTGGCCCCCCTTGCCCTTCGTGATCAGCACCACGAACGCGGGCAGGTCGTCGGTCTCACGGCCGAGGCCATAGTCGAGCCAGGCACCAATGCTTGGTCGGCCCGGAATCTGCGAGCCGCTCTGCATGAAGGTGACACCGGGCCCGTGGTTGATGCTCTCGGTGAACATCGTTTTGACGAAGCAGAGACGGTCGGCCACGCCAGCGGTGTGAGGCAGCAATTCGCTGACCCAGGCTCCACTTTCGCCGTGCTGGGAAAACTGAAAGGGGGAGCCGACCAACGGGATTGAACTCTGGTTGCCCGACATGCCGGTCAGCCGCTGGCCGCCCCGCACACTATCAGGCAGTTGCTGTCCGGTCTGCTCAAGTAAGAGCGGCTTATGGTCAAACAGGTCGAGCTGCGACGGGCCACCCGACTGAAACAGGTAGATCACCCGCTTGGCCTTGGGGGCATGGTGAAGCGTCTTGAGCACCCCCGGTGTGCTGGCCGCCTGAGCACCGCTACCGAGCATCTCCGCTAGGGCCAAGCCGCCCAGGCCCATGCCAAACTGGCCTAGCAACTGCCGCCGGCTCTGAATCGTTGCGGCAGGTTGCGGTGTCGTCCGTTGCTGCGTCATTGCTTCACCACACTTTCGTCATGGGCTAGCAGTCCCGAAAGGACCGCTGCCAGGGCGGCCGTTTCGACCTCCGGCAACTGCTCGTTCCGCGGCCGCTGGCCAACCGCCAGCAGTTTGTTCGCCTCGTCGGGGTGCGCCCCGTACCAGGTTCTTTGATCGGCAACCATCCGGCTGAGAATCTGCTGTTCTTCGTCGTCCGGCCGGCGGCTGGTCAGCCGATAAAACCCTTCGGCCACGGCGGCCTCGGCATCGCCAGCACATTCGGTCAGCAGCGTTTCGGCCAATACTCTGGCCGCCTCCACAAACTGCGGCCCGTTGAACAGCACGAAGGCGTGCAGCGGCGTATTGGTCGTGTCCCGCTTGGCAACACAAACCACCCGGTTGGGCATGTCAAAGGCCTCGAGCACCGGTGCCGGGCCGCTCCGTCGCCAATAGGTATAGAGGCTGCGGCGGTAGAGGGCTTCTCCGCTACCGGCCTTCTCCGGCTTGAAGGAGTCGGCAAGGTCATAGGGCTTCACCGGTGGGCCGCCCCGCTTTTCCACCAGCAGGCCGCAGGCCGCCAGCAGACCGTCGCGAATCATCTCCGCCGGCAGCCGATGCCGTGGCCCGCGTGCCAACCAGCTGTTGAGGGGATCGTCAGCCATTGTCTTGGCATCGGCGATGCTTCGCTGCCGGTAAACCTGTGAGGTCATGATGAACTTGAGGAGGGCCTTCACATCCCAGCCCAGGCCACCAGCGGCCGTGGGATGCGAAAACCTCCAGGCCAGCAGGTCGAGCAGTTCAGGATATTCCGGAGTCGTTGCCTGACTGCCGAGGTCTTCGACACTGCGAACCAATCCCTGGCCGAAGAGGGTTTGCCAGAAGCGGTTGACGGTGACGCGGGCCAACAGCGGGTGGTCCGGATCGGTCAGCCAGCGGGCCAGACCAAGCCGGTTGCGAGGCTGGTCAGCCGGGAAGGGGGGAAGCACCGCCGGCGTTGTCGGACCGACCGGTTCGCCCCGCTTGTCATAGTCGCCCCGGTTGAGCACGTAGGCCTGCTTTGGCTCAGCCCGTTCCCGCATCACCATGATTTCCGGTGGCTTTTCGGCCAGGTCATCCCGGGCCCGCCGGGCATCCTCAAGGACCTGCCGCTTGTCGGCAGCGTCGTTATCGGCAGCGGCAGCTACGTAGCCAGCAATCGCCTCGAGGTCACTGCCCGCGGCCAGGGTTTCAGCGAGGCTTCCTGGGGCAAAGCAGTCACGAACCTCCAGCAGTGACAACGCCCGATCAAAGACGCGGAAGTCATCAACGAGGCCGTTCTTCAGACCATGGTCCCGCATCCGCTCACCGATGGTGATCGTATCACCACCTCCGCCAGTGATCTCACGAGTGAGGTTGTCGCGGACAACGTCGGTGGCCACGGGATGGCCGTTGAGGAAAATTTTGAGTCCGGCTGCTCGGCCCGATCCATCGCTGCTGACGGCCAGATGCACCCACGCCCCAATCGGCAGCGGCTCGGTCATCCGCACGCTCACTGCATCCCCCGGCCAGAAGTGGATCAGCGACCACCGTAGATGGCCCTTGTCGACAAGCAGTTCATAGCCACGGCTACCGGCGTCGGTCCACGCCTTTGAGCGGTGAAAGACCACGGCTCGGTCGTAAGCCTCTGGCACCTGCAGCCAAAGCGAGACGCTGAACGGCTCGCTGCGGCGGAAGTTGCCCACAGGGGTGTTGACCGGATGGTCACCGGTGAGCCTGATCGCCTGACCGCTGCGGCCGGCGACGAGCGTGTTGTCGCCGGGGGAACTGGCGGCATGGTCGACTGATTTCTGTTCGGTGTCAGGTTTCTCTTCATTCTTTTTTGAGTCGCCGCCCGCCTCACCGCCGGCTGGCTTTGCCGGACCAGCCGCAGGTTTCGGGTCGAGCAGACTCGCAAATTTGCCGTCCTGGCGGCGGGCATCGAAGGCATATCGGACGAGTTCGCCCGGCAGTCGCGTATCGTTGGTTGCACGCAACGATTCGGGTTTGGCCGCCTCGCCCGCCAGCCAGGCTTGCACCCTGTCCCGCGCAGTCGCTTCGGCGGTGTGCAATTCAGCGACCGCTTCGCCAATCGCCTCGTCGGCCTGGGCTAGCCGGGTTCGCATCGCATCGTCGAGCAGACGCAGCTTGGGTGTGGGAGTTGCGGGAGTAAAGAAGGAGTAGAGCCCCGCCTCGTCGACATCATCAAAGAAAGCAAAGAGTGAATAGAACTCTTTTTGGGCTAACGGGTCGAACTTATGGTCATGGCAACGGCAGCACTCGAGCGTGAGCCCGAGGAAGGCGGTGCCGAACGTGGTCACCCGGTCATTGATGTAGGCAACCCGGTATTCCTCTTCGACTGAGCCGCCCTCTACTTCCTGCTGATGCAGCCGGTTGAATGCGGTGGCTAAAATCTGCTCATGACTGGCATCGGGCAGCAGGTCACCGGCGAGTTGCCAGAGGGTGAAATCGTCCCAGGGCAGGTTGGCGTTGAAGGTGTCAATCACCCAGTCCCGCCAAGGCCACATCGTCGGCCGTGGCCGGTCCACCTGAAATCCATAGCTGTCAGAATAGCGGGCCAAATCCATCCAGTCAGCCGCCATCCGCTCGCCATAGCGGGGGCTGGCCAGCAGCTGGTCAAGCAGTTGTTCGTAGGCGTTGGGCGACGGGTCCGCAATGAACGACTCGACTTCAGCCGGGGTCGGGGGCAGGCCGGTCAGATCAAAACTGGCCCGGCGGATCAGTGTCGCCCGGTCAGCCTCGGGCTGAAGGGCAAGGCCGCGGTCGGTCAGTCGTCCACTGACAATTGCATCAATGGGATGAACGCCATCGGGACCGGGGTCGGGCTTGGTTGGGGCGACAAATGCCCAGTGGGGTTCGTAGGCCGCCCCCTCCCTGATCCACCGCTTCAGTAACCCCACCTGATCAGCTGAGAGGTGGCCAATCTTGGCCCACGGCGGTGGCATCACCGAGTCGGGATCGCTTGAGACAATCCGGGCGATCAGTTCGCTCTCGTCAACCTCCTGCGGCACAATCGCCCGCATGCCGCTGTCGAGTTCAGCGGTGGCCGCTGCTGATTGATCAAGCCGCAGGCCCGCCTCACGGTTGCTGCTGTCGGGGCCGTGGCAGGCAAAGCAGTTCTCCGACAGGATCGGCCGGATGTGCTCGTTGAACGACAACTTTTCCGGCTGCGGAGCCTGAGCGGGAGTCGGTGTACGGGCCAATGCCAGGGGCACTGCAACAACAATGCCCAGACCTGCACTGCAGCATGCCAGCCCACGAATTAGGCGGGTGCGAAGCCGTGAAGAATCCATGGAGCGATACCTCTAGGGAGCCGATGAAAAGCCTCGCTCACGCAAGACCTCGTCTGGTTCCCCGCGTCGCCGGTTTCGCGGGCCTCATACCCTGAAACCGCGGACCTCGCACGGTCGATCGGCGGGTGCAAAAGCACATTCAGTTTCGCGTGAATGAACTTCGCATCTGAATTATACCCTGTTGCAACTACCCGCCCAAGCGATCGGCGAGTGGCGGTTTTCGTGAACTATTCGCTGTCTGTGAGCGGCAATTCGGCAACTCAATTTTTGATACGCTGAAGCCATGAGGAAGGCTGCGACGGCATCTGAGTCGGGGTTATCACCGCCGGAGACCTGGGGCGGGTCTGTCTGCGTATTCGTCCTCGTGGCAATCATGTGTGGTGGTACGCTGGCGGTCTCAGCGGAGCCACCGGCCCCGGTGGATCGGAACTTTTCGGCCTGGGACGCCAACCGTGACGGAGTGCTCGCCCGTGACGAGGTGCCGCCGGGCCCACGGCGGCTCTTCGACCGGATCGACAGCAACGGCGATGGCCGAGTCACGCTTGCGGAACATCTGGCCGGAGGCCGTCGGCCACCACTGAAGACGAAAAAAACCGAACAACGGCAGGGACCATCGTCGACTGGTCTCATCCACCACAGCATCCGCCAGGCCTGGGCTCAAGAGCCGCAGGGAGTCAAGCGACCGTACACCGTCAAGCTTCCTGACCAAACAGCTGATCGCTGGCCCATCGTAATCCTGCTCCATGGCAACGGTGGGGAAGCGGCCAGGATGATCGGAAACTGGCCCAGTCTGCTCCCAGGCTGGCTCGTGGTCGCCCCACAGGGATATGAACGCAGTTGGAATATCTCGACAGAACGATCAAAAGCACCCGACGTAACCTTCATCAAGGAAGTACTGGCAGATGTTGGCCGTCGCTATCCTCAAGCTGATGGGTCGAGGGTTTCACTCATCGGCTCATCCAACGGTGCTGGCATGGTCTTTCGGCTGCTGATTGAACTCGATGAATCGGTGGCCATTGAAAATGCTGTCGCCCTTGTCTCGTCGATGACGACCGGCCAGTACCGGGACGGTCGCTTCTGGGCTCGCGCCGACGAGACCTCCAATGACTATGACCGTCCCACCACACCGGTTGGCAAGCGACATCTGCTCACCGTCCACGGCACAGCCGACTCTGTGGTGCCGTACGCCGGAGGCCATGGTCCCGGTGGCACCCATCTCTCTGCCCAGCAGACGGCCTCTGCGTGGGCTGTATTCCAAGGGCATGACGGAACGGCGATACCAGATTCAGAAGGCCAGCTCTGCGGAAAAAATCTGCTGCGATATGACTATCCGGCGGCAGCGGTCACGCATATCAAGGTCATCAACGGCCGCCACGGTCTTGGGCCAGCTCAGCCTGCCGTTCAGGCATTGATTCAAGAATTGCTGCTCAGAGTCGAAAAAACGCCCCCTTCCGGTGCAGGCAATTCAAGCTGGGGGCAATCTCGGCCCATTCTTGTCCACACCCGGAACCCTCTGGGAAACTCAAGGTTGTTGGTGGAGTAAAACGGAGATCCTGGCCGCGTTACCGGCTGCTTTCCTTCCAAGGAGTTTTGTCTATGTCTTTGCAAATGTTAAGCAGTGTCGGGCTTTTGCTGGGGCTGTTTGTTTCTTCAGCTTTCGCCGCCGAGCCGGTGCGAATGGG
>RFVE01000158.1 GCA_009922585.1 Planctomycetia bacterium | reverse complement strand
CGTGGTGATTGCCATTATTGGTGTTCTTGTGGGCCTCCTGCTGCCGGCAGTGCAACAGGCACGGGCTGCCGCCCGCCGCACTCAGTGCGTCAACAACCTCAAACAGATTGGCCTCGGCCTGCACAACTATTACGACGTCAACAAGCATCTCCCCCCTGGCTACAGTAACGATAACGGCTGGATGGTGACGGCGTTCATTCTGCCGTTCATGGAGGAGTCGGCGCTTTACGACACCTTCAACACCAGGGCGCCAATGAATGTGGGTGATACTACGCTGTTGGCAAACATCCGCCGCACGATCCCTGGCTATCTCTGTCCTGCCAGTGTCGACCCAGTGAAGGACCAGAGCCCTGACATTCGGGTCAACGGCGTCAGGATTGGGCTCGCCAACTACATCGCCTTCAGTGGCAGCCAGGATCTTCGTTGTACCTCGTCTGGAGCCAATGGGTTGTTTTTCTGGGACAGTGATACGACTTTCGAGGAAGTTCTTGATGGGCTTTCCAAAACCGCTGCCTTCACCGAGCGGACCGGGGTAACAATTAATGGCACTAACCACCGAGCGGCTGTCTGGGCAGGAGTGAGCCATCCCTGCAGTTCGACCAACGGGTTTGACAACATCCGAAACGCACAGACTCAAGCCCGGGTCGGCTGGTCGATGATCAACGCCGTCAATAGCGGCTACCAGTTCGGGCCGTCGAGCCTGCATTCTGGTGGTGTCAACATGCTCATGGCCGATGGATCGGTGCGATGGGTCAGTGAGACAATTGACGCCTCCAACAATTCAACTCAGCCGAAGAGCCTGTACTTCCTGCTTGTCGAGAAGGCTGATGGGCAGGTATTGCCCAGCTTCTAAATAAGTGCCATTCAGGGAAGCATTCCAACCCAGCAGATCGGAGCAACGGTTTGTTTGGGATTTGCTTCATATGTCCTACGCTCGGCTTGCATCGGTCAATCTTGGCATCCCCCGGTCGAATTTCGGTTCGGTATTGGTAAAAAAATGTTTCGACGAAAGCTCGCCCGGATGGTTCAAAAATTCTGATACACCACACGAGATTGCGACGCAGCCGAGGCTGAGACAGTCGGCCCTTGCCCCGGACGTCTCTTGCGAGGCCTTCCCTTTCATTCCGAGAAAAAAAATTATGGTGCCCACTCAGCAACACAATCCTTCACCCTATGCCCTATTCCTGTTGGTTTTGGCCTGCTCCAGCATCGGCTGCAGCAGCCGCTCCGATATTCCCCCGCTCGGAGAGGTGACAGGGACCGTAACCCTTGATGGAACTCCTTTGGAAGGTGCAACTGTCACGTTCGCCCCAGTAATGGGTCGCCCATCGGCTGGCATGACAGATCAGCAGGGGCATTTCATCCTCGACTACGCCGCCGGTTACAGGGGAGCATTGGTTGGCACCCACACCGTGCGAATCAATACGGAACGATATGTCGAGAACCCTGATGGAACCACTGACTTCTTCAAGGAGACGATTCCAGACACTTACAACTCCAAGTCGACCCTCTCGGCAGACGTGCAAACCGGTGAGAACCAGTTTACGTTTGATCTCTCCTCGAAGACGGCGGGCAGGAAGCGTCGGTGACATTTCGGTGGTGCTAGCGGCCGACTCACCCGACCTGGTTAGCCACATCCGCCACTTCGCCGTCTGAAGAAAAGTGGGCGATGGACTCGTTTCAGCGGACGACCGACACCTCAAAACATCTCGGTCTTCCAAGATGCCATTCGCCGGATTCGACTGAAGCAGACCTCGTCACTAAGTCTGCAAGCGAGGACGAACCTTCTGATCACGGCAGGATGAAAATAATGCCGGTCGCCGTGGCCGCCTCGACCGCTGCTCCGCGAGCACTGATCGGCGGTGCTGGAATCGTCCACGGAGCACAGTCACCCGGCCGGTAGTATCCCAGCGGGTAGATGCACTCCCAGGGAAGCTCCACGCCCATCTTGTAGGGCAGGGCGGGGACCGAGGCAAAGAAATGAGCCGCTGAGATGAATGGGTCGACAGCGGGATGGTAGGAGTGGCCATACCGCTCAAGATTCCACTGCTCGAAGTAGAGTGGTTTGTGGCAGTAGCCGGCAGCCTTCCAGGTCATCGTGGTACTGGCAAACTGACGCGGCTGAAACTCTTCGCCCTCAAGCCGGCACTCGCAGGGATAGTCGTTGCCGGCAACACCGGTCACGTGGATATCCAGATTGATCGAGTCAAGCGTGTCGGCTCGTAGTTTGCTCATCTCTTCGCGGCAGTCCTCTGCAGCATCAGCGCAATTGCTAGCGGCATCGACAATGGCGAGATTGGCAACCAGATTGACTTCACCGGACTGTTCGCCCGTGGCTTCGAACGCGAGCGTCCGATTGCTTCCGCCGGAATGTGTCGCCTCACCGGCCCGCTTCGCGACTTTCCTGGCATGGTTTGAGAAGTCGTGCCAGCCGCCGGCCGATACCGAACCGGCCATCAGCAAAGCAACCATGGGACCGAAGAATGCTAGCCGGAACACACCCTGGTCAGTCGGAGCTATCCATCGTGTAGTTCGGAGCTTCATGCGTAATGGCGATGTCATGGGGGTGGCTTTCCCGGACGGTGGCGGCGGATACCTGAATAAATCGGGCATCTCGCCGCAATTCTTCAATTGTTTGCGTTCCACAGTAGCCCATGCCGGCCCGCAAGCCGCCAACGAGCTGATAGACGAACACGCTCAAGGGCCCCTTGAAGGGCACACGCCCCTCAACACCCTCAGGCACCAGCTTGTCGGCATTCCGCCCATCGGCTTGTTGGCGATATCGCTCACTCGACCCCTGCACCATTGCTCCTAGCGACCCCATGCCACGATAGGCCTTAAAGGTACGACCGTGAAAAAGCACGGTCTCGCCTGGGCTTTCGGCCACCCCTGCCAGCAGACCACCCACCATGACGCAGTGGGCTCCAGCGGCGATCGCCTTGGTGATATCTCCCGAGTAGCGAATCCCTCCGTCAGCAATGATCGGAACGTCGCTGCCGGCTACCTCCTGTGCCGCCTCCCAGACCGCTGAGATCTGGGGAACGCCGACACCGGAGATCACCCGCGTAGTACAGATCGACCCAGGACCTATCCCAACTTTGATCCCATCTGCGCCAGCCTTGATGAGATCGCGACAGCCTTCCCGGGTTGCCACATTGCCCGCAATCACCTCAATCTCCCAGCGGCTCTTAATTTCCCGAACTGTCTCCATCACGTTGCTGGAGTGCCCATGAGCGGAATCGACGATGAGCACATCAACCCCTTTGGCAATCAGGCTTTCGGCCCGTTCAAAGTCGAAGACTCCCACAGCCGCCCCGACTCGCAGCCGGCCCTGCCGATCTTTGCAGGCATTGGGAAAGCGTTTCATCATGTCGATGTCCTTGATGGTGATAAGGCCGGTAAGCAGCCCCTGACCATCGACCAGCAACAGTTTTTCAACCTTGTTGGCCATCAGGATTTTCTCGGCCTCGTCAAGCGAGACCTCACCGGTGGCGGTGACCAGTCCGGTACGGGTCATGATCTCGGCAATCGGAGTATCACCCCGCTCGAGAAAGCGGAGGTCCCGCTTGGTGATGATGCCGACCAGCTTTTTGCCATCGGTGGTGATCGGCACTCCGGAGATGTTCGACTGGGCCATCACCTCGCGGGCCCGGGCGACAGTTGCAGTGGGTGGCAGCGTGACCGGATCAGCAATGATGCCGTTGGCGGTCCGCTTCACCTTGTCGACCTCATCGGCCTGCCGATCGACTGAGAGATTCTTGTGGATCACGCCCAGACCGCCTTCCTGGGCCAGGGCAATAGCCATCGCACTCTCGGTCACCGTGTCCATCGGAGAGCTGATCAGCGGAAGATTGAGGCCAATGCCCCGAGTCAGCCTGGTGCTGACCTGCACCTCGGCTGGCACAACAGCCGAATACCTTGGAATCAGCAGCACATCGTCAAAGGTGATCCCGGTCTGCACGATTTTGCCTTCCATACGCTCTCGTCTCTCCTCAGGGGCTCTGTCGAAACCGCTGATTATGCGGGGCGAGCCGTAGAACCGGCAACGGCGGAGTAATCGTGCTCGGGAAGCGAGGGCCTACCGCCCGAGAAACCGGCGCCGGCAGAAACTGTGACCTAGGGTTGATTGCCCGACGGGATTATCCCGTCGGCTCCCCCCATCGCCCCGCCCGAGCGGCGGAGTGGTCACCTCCTCCCCGGACGGTCACCGTCCCTGCCACCCATGAATCACCCCACGACCTCACGCGATCCGGCTCTTCCCCAATCAGCAGCTGCAGATGCCGCCGTCGCTCGCCCAGACCGGGCCACCTTCGAGGCCCATCTTGCCCGCCGCCGCTATGGCCGCTTCAGTCTGACTGAGGCAATCCGTCCCGCCTGGCAGTCAGGGGTCATCCCCGAAGCCGGGTATCGGCATGACACCTACGCTGACGCCAGCACGGGTGACCAACTGCCGGCACTCGTCGCCGCTGTCTCGAGCGAGCAACTCTTCGAGACTTTTCTGCAACTGCTCGAGCCACTGGGCGACACCTGTGACGTCGTGATTGAGTCATCTCACGATCGTGAGGCTGAGCTGGAAACGTTCAGCCGGGAAGGGATTGAACGAGTGCTCCTCGAGAGCCTCCTGTGGGATTTTGAAGACCTCCTCCTCAATGACGGCTGTACCGGTATCGCCGTGCTCCACCCAACGGCTCCGCTGGAGGTCCAGCTTGATGAGCACAAACTGCTGGTTACCTACAGCCCGGACCGGGCGACCTTTGAATGGGTGCTCCGCCGCCAGGGGCTCAATCGAAATGACGGGATGCAGGTGATCTCCCAAGGTGACCACATGCACACCTCCAGCGGCCGTTTTTGCCGCCGTTTCCAGCAACTGGTGCAGCGTCTTAACGCCGAATAACGGGTGGTTGCCCGGGTAGACGGTGAAAACTGGGCTTGAGATCAGAACGGGTTTGGGCGACCCTCCGCAGGGTTCCGAAGCTGATCGGGACTGCCCTGAGAGACGTTGCCATGCCCGCCATCCGCAGGTCAATCCTTTACGTCGTATTGGTGGCTGGGCTCTTTGCCTCGGCCTCCCGCGGCAATGGCCAGCAGCAACTCCCTCCACCGGTCAATTTCGACCCAGCCACGCCGCTACCAAGCGGAACGGTCATCGGTCCAGGTGGTCCGGTGATACCCGGCCCGCCACCGACTCCGAGCAGTTCGGTCCTGATCCCTCCGCTTGACGCCGAAGTGGTCTGGTGCCAACTGATCGATGTGACGGATGACTATTTCAAGGTCGAACAAGAGCAGCGGGTCATTTTTGCCCAGGGTATTCCAACTGAGGGCCGGATCGTGACGTTTCCACAGACCGGGGCAACGCTGCTGGAGCCCTGGCGTGGCGACTCGGTTGGCTTCCATGAGCGACTGGAGAGCACCCTGCAGTCGATCCGCCGAATAGCTACCGTCCGACTGATTCCCGACCCTGGTGGCTGGCGGGTTGAGGTGATGGTGCAGAAAGAATTGGAAAATCTTCGCCGGCCCATGCACGCCACCGCCGGCGGGGCTACCTTTCGCAACGATGACTCGCTGTATCGGTATGGGACTCCGCTGCCTGTGCTCGGCCAACGCGTCGGCGATCAGCCGCGACCGGTTGCCACGCCAACCCGCTCAGCCGGCTGGATACCCCTCGGCCGCGACCCACTACTTGAACGCCGGATGCTCGACAAAATCCTGGCCCAACTCGGCGTCGCCCCGGTTCCGCAGGGCGTGCCCTACTACCAGCCGCCGGGCTGACTTCACGGAAAGAGCCGACATCCTGTCGGCCTTTCCTTGGGGCAGAAGGATGAAAAGCCGAGGTTTTCATCCTTCCGCTGGTCTTTATTGGCGGCATCCTGCCGCCGGATGGCAGTGAAGGGGTGATCATAAAAGTGTCAGGGTTACCAAAGACATCCGCGCTGCCGGTCCGGTCGCTTCCGCTCCGGGCTTCCTTTGCCAACCATTTGACGAGCGAGGGGGTACCCATGCCCTCGAGCGGGCTCCGAAAGCAAGCGCAGCCTGGAGGGCGGAGCGCAGCGCACGGGCAGTGAACGGCGGCCTGGATGGCCGACGTGAACGTCCAGCGAG
>RFVE01000157.1 GCA_009922585.1 Planctomycetia bacterium | reverse complement strand
TCGCTCGTACTGCTCTGGTGACAGTTCCTTCAGTGGTCCCAGACAGATATCGACCAGCGGCAGCCGGAGTTCCCGGGGCAGCTTTTGGGTGAGCTCGTGCAGTTGGGTTGTGATCTGATAGACGGCCGGGTCGGCCTCAGCCGCCAGCCGCTCAAACTGCCGCTGGCAGCTTTCAAAGTCGGCATCGAGCAGCAGGGCATAGATGACCGCCCGGGCGCCAAAGGGCTCGTGGGCCGCCTCGTGAAGAGCTGCTGGTAGGGATTCGAGCAGGTCATGCGACCGGGCAAGCTGTGCTGGTGTCGGTCGGCCGATCGCATCGAGGGCCTGCTCGGGCGAGGGTGATGGTACCGCGGAGCGGGTGGCTGCCGTGGCATTGGAACTGGCTGCCGTTGCAAAGCCGGCGACACCGGCAGCAGCGACTGCTACCGGTGCAGCAGCTTCAGCCGCTACGACTTCCTGCTCGGCCTGCCAGAACCTGTCGATCCGGATGACGCGGTCGGTTAAGGGCGGATGGGTGGCGAACAGTGCCGAAACACCCGAGGCAAAAAACATGTGTGAGGCTTCGGTCGCTCGGGATGCGGAAATGTGTGACCCTTGGTTCAGGTTGCCGATCCGTTTGAGGGCTCCGGCAATGCCGTCAGGGTTGCGGGTGAACTGGACGGCAGAGGCATCGGCGAGATACTCCCGCTGTCGACTGACCGCCGCCTTGATCAGCCGGATGTTCAGCCGCATGTCACCGTTGAGGATGTGGCTGAACTCATGGGCGATGACGCCTTGTAGCTCATCACGGGAGAGCTGCTCGACGCAGCCGCGGGTGACCCCGATCACCGCCTCGTCGGGCTTGTAGCCGGCGGCGAAGGCATTGATGCCAGGTTCGTGGTCGAGCATGTAGACCCACGGCACCGGCAGGCCGGAGGCAATCGCCATTTCCTCGACCACGTTGAGCACCTTCCGCTCCAGCGGATGACTTGCATTTTTGGGCAGTGGACGGCCACCCAGCATCAACGCGACCGACTCACCCCCGCCCGCCAGTTGCGCGGTTTTATAGAGGCTGCCAGCTCCGACCACGCCACCGACAGCTAGCGATACACCGGCCAGAATGTCGGGACGCCAGAAGGTTGCCGGGCCAAGCTGGGCCATGGCCTCGCCCCGTTCAGCCAGCTGTTCGACGCCACCGAGGAAGATCGCCATGACGAGCGTGTAGGTGCCGGCCACCAGCCCTACCAACGCCAGCAGGAACAGCCCGATCAGCCAGCCGGTGTTGCGTCGGGCCCGATCCTGATGCTCAAAAAAATTCATGCAGCTTCCGCCTTGCCTGTCAGGGGCTGGACCTGCCGGAACGCTTCACCGTGTCAGCGTCAGAATGAAACTTTCGGCGCCGCCTGGATCGCCTCGCGGTCTTCAAATTCCAGTAGCGACGCGGGCAGGAAGCCAAAGCTGCCGGCCAGCAGCACCGGCGGGAAGGAGTCGCGGTAGGTGTTGTAGGCGGTGATGGCGTCGTTGAAGGCCTGCCGGGCGAAGGCGACCTTGTTCTCGGTGCTGGTCAGTTCTTCTTGGATGGCCATCATGTTTTGATTGGCCTTCAGGTCGGGGTAGGCCTCGGCCAGAGCAAACAGCTTGCCGAGCGACTGAGTGAGCATGGTCTCGGCGCCACCGAGGGCAGTCATAGCGGCAGGGTCTCCGGGGTTCCCGGCCGCCTTTCCGGCAGCAGAGACCGCCTGGTTGCGGGCATTGATCACCGCCTCGAGGGTCTCCCGTTCGTGCGACATGTAGCCCTTGGCGGTCTCGACCAGGTTGGGAATCAGGTCGTACCGGCGTTTGAGTTGCACGTCGATCTGGGCAAAGGCGTTCTTGCCCCGGGCCCGCAGGACAACGAGTTGGTTGTAGATGCCGGCGACCCAGAGGCCGAGGACGACAGCGACGCCAAGGATCACCAGCAGGGTGATCAGCGTTTCTGAAAGAGCAAGTAGGAATGGCACGGGGCACCTCCGGGAGTTGCGTGGGTGATGTGCCGCTTCAGCACCAGGCGGCCGCTTTTGTAAGATAAAGGATCGGTCCACAATCTGTCAGCAGAGGCCCGATCGACCAGATCGCATACCCCGTCACCGGAAATCACAGATGGTTCGAACAATTACGGTTTTGTTGCTGGCGTTCGCCTTGCCACTTCCAGCTGCTGAATGGCCGCAGTGGCGGGGCCCGGGCGGGCAGGGGCACGCTCCAGACGTTAGTAATCTGCCGGTGGCATGGCGGCTTGGTCCGGCCGGTCAGGAGGTGGCTGAGGGTGAGAACATTCGCTGGCGAACCGACCTGCCCGGACGGGCCTGGTCGTCACCGGTGATTGACGGCGACGTGATCTGGCTGACAACGGCGATTGAACAGGGCATTGCCAAGGAAGGGCCTCCGCCACCTGGCGGCCGAAAGCCACAGCCGCGGAGTGTGGCTGAGGCGGTGACCTTCCGGGCGATTGCAGTGAATCGTGATCATGGCCGGATCATTCACAACGTCGAACTGTTCACGGTCGAAAACCCACAGCCGACTCATGTGCTCAACAGCTTTGCCTCACCGAGCCCGGTGCTGGCCGATGGAACACTCTATTGCCAGTTCGGCGACTATGGCACCGCCTGCCTCGACACCAAAACGGCGAAGGTGCTCTGGCACAATCGCAGCCAGCGGCTCAACCATGAAAACGGCCCAGGTGGCTCGCCGGTGGTCTGGAAGAATTTGCTGATCTTCCACTGCGATGGCAGTGACACCCAGTACATTGTCGCCCTCGATACCAGGACCGGCGAGCAGATCTGGCGAACCGACCGCAGTGGCGAACTGCGGGACAATCCGGAACTGAAGAAGGCTTACGGTACGCCGCTGATCACCGCGATCGACGGCCGTGACCTGCTGCTCTCACCGGCGGCTGACTGGCTGTACGGTTACGACCCGGCGACCGGTGAGGAACTCTGGAAGCTCAGCTACGGTGTACTGGGTTTTTCAATCGTGCCCCGGCCCGTGGTGAGCAATGGCATCGCCTTCATCGGCACAAGCTTCATGAAGCCGGAACTGCTCGCGGTGCGGCTGGGGCCAACCGCAGCGACACAGCCTGAGATACTCTGGCGATACGGTCGCAGCGTACCGAACATGCCCTCGCCGCTGGTGGTGGGGGATGCTGTCTATCTCGTCGGTGACAAGGGGATTGCAACCTGCCTTGACGCGGCCACCGGCGAGGTTCGCTGGACCGGGCGGCTGGGGGGCAGCTTTTCCTCATCACCACTATTCGCCGACGGCAAGATTTATGTGGGTAACCGAGACGGGGAGATGTTTGTGATCAGGCCGGGTGGCTCCCTCGACATTCTGGCCACCAACGACTTTGGCGAGGCAATCATGGCCAGCCCGGTCGCAGTGGGCCGGGCGCTGTACGTCCGCACTGAGCGGGCCCTGTACCGGATTGAGCAGTAGGCTGCAGATCAGGCCTTTGCCGTGATGGCAGCCAGCAGATCGTGCCAGCTGGTGACGAACGCCTCGGCACCCTCCCGCTGCAGTTGCTGCCCGAGTCCTGGAATATCGACTCCGGCGACTGTGATCTCGTGGAGCATCCGTTCCGCGTTGCCGCCACCAGCCGAGAGCCCCATCGGTGTGCGGCCGTGGTCGGCGAAGGCTCGGAGGGTCTTTTCGGGCATGGTATTAATGGTGTGAGGGGCAGCGAGGCTCTCGACGTAGAGCACGTCAGAGGCTTCCGGATCCTTCGTGCCGGTGCTGGCAAACAACAGCCGCTGCGGCAGCACGCCAAAGTTCGCCAGCCGGGCAAACCGGTCGGACGCCAGCAGGCTGCGATAGGCGGCATAGGCCTTGGTGCCGATGGCAATGCCGAGCGTGTTCTTCAGGTGCTTCGGCAGCAGTTCTGCCGTCGGGGTGTCCCAGCGGCTGATAAAGAGCGATGCCACCGAGCAGACCCGCGGCGACAGTCCGGCATCGAGCCGTCGCTCAATGCCCCGCAGATAGGCGTCCGCCGCCGCCAGGTATTGCTCCACCGTAAAGAGCAGCGTGACGTTCACCGGCACGCCAGCAAAGATGGCCGCCTCGATTGCTGGCAGCCCTTCGGGGGTGCCGGGAATCTTGATGAACAAATTGTCGCGGCCTGCTTGGCTGTGCAACTGCCGGGCCGACTCAATCGTCGCGGCAGTGTCGTACGCGAGTAGGGGTGAAACCTCGAGGGAGACCCAACCGTCGAGGCCACCGGTGGCCTCGTGGACCGGCCAGAAGAGGTCTGCGGCCCGCTGCAGGTCCTCGATGGCCAGCTCAAAAAACAGACCCTCTCCGGCCAGGCCGCGGCCAACCTTTTCGGCTATGGCTGCGTTGTAGAAGTCATTTTTTGAAATCGCGTTGTTGTAAATCGAAGGATTGCTCGTCAGGCCGGTGACCGACAGGCTGCCGATCCAGTCGGCCAGTGTGCCGTCATCGAGGATGCCCCGAGTGATGTTGTCGAGCCAGATGCTCTGGCCGAGCTGATGCAGCCGGGTGGTTGGTGAGGACGATGACGGGGCGGTGAGCGTAGAGGCTGACATGGTGGCACGCCTGCGAGAGTGGGGGGCGGGTGACGAACGTTTTTCATTTTACGGGTAGCTGATGAGCGAGCCACCTTCCCGGTGCAGGCGGTACAATCTCGCCATGCCACTCCTTTCCATTGATGATCTTTCCCTCGCCTTCCGTGGGGTGCCGCTGCTGGCGGGGGTCAGTAAAACGATCGAGCCAGGCCACCGCATCGGCCTGCTCGGTCGTAACGGCGCGGGCAAGACCACGCTGTTGCGGCTGATCACCGGTGAGCAGGAACCCGACGACGGCGGCTGTACGCTGGGGCCGGGTGCTTCGGTCGCCTTCCTGCCGCAGGAGGTTCCCGACGATCTGGTTGGGCGGGTACTTGAGATCATCCTGGCACCGCTCGGTGCCGAGGTGGAGGCTGGCCTGCTTGAGGACTGGCAGGCTGAAACCCGGGCCCGACAGCTGCTTGAGCAGATGGGGCTCGATGCCGAGGCCGACGTTGCCACGCTGTCGGCGGGCCGCAAACGCCGGGTGCTGCTGGCCCGGGCCCTCGTGACCGAGCCCGACCTGCTGCTGCTCGACGAGCCGACCAACCATCTCGACTTGGAGGCGATTGAGTGGCTGGAGTCGTTTCTGGCCGGCTGGCGGGGCACGCTACTGTTCATTACCCACGACCGCGGTTTTCTGCGGCGGCTGGCCAATCGCATCTGGGAACTCGACCGGGGCCGGCTGTTTGACTGGGACTGCGACTACGACACCTTTCTGGAACGCAAGGCTGCAGCCCTTGAGGCGGAAGAAAAACAAAACGCCCTGTTCGACAAGCGGCTGGCCGAGGAGGAGGCCTGGATCAGGCGGGGCATCAAGGCCCGTCGCACCCGCAACGAGGGCCGAGTGCGGGCCCTGAAACAGATGCGGGAGCAGCGGCGGCAGCGGCGGGAGCAGCAGGGGAAGGCGACGCTGAGCATCCAGGAGGCAGCCCGCAGTGGCACGCTCGTCTGCGAGGCGAAGCAGCTGCAGTTCGGGTACGACAGCCGGCCGATCGTGGCTGATTTTTCCACCACCATTATCCGGGGTGACAAGATCGGCCTGGTCGGCCCCAACGGGGTCGGCAAGACAACGCTGCTGCGGTTGTTGCTCGGCGAGCTTGAGCCACAGGCCGGCACGGTTCGTACCGGAACCAATCTGGCTGTTCGCTACTTCGACCAGCTGCGGGGTCAACTGGCGGCCGACCAGCCGGTGATCGACCAGGTCAACGACGGTAATGATTTTGTCACGATCGACGGCAACCGCCGGCACGTGATCGGCTACCTGCAGGACTTTCTCTTTGAGCCGGAACGGGCCCGCCTGCCGGTGAAGTTCCTCTCGGGTGGTGAGCGGAATCGGCTGCTGCTGGCCCGGCTGTTTGCTCAGCCGGCCAATGTGCTGGTGCTCGATGAACCGACCAACGACCTCGATCTGGAAACCCTCGAACTGCTCGAAGAAAAGCTGGTGGCCTTCACTGGTACAGTGCTGGTGGTGAGTCACGACCGGGCCTTTCTCGACAATGTTGTCACCAGTGTGATCGCCTTCGAGTCAGCCGGGCCACGGGAGTATGTCGGGGGCTACACCGACTGGCAGCGGCAG
>RFVE01000156.1 GCA_009922585.1 Planctomycetia bacterium | reverse complement strand
AGGAACTGACGAACGTCCCGGCCAGCATCGTCTTTGCCCAGCCTTCGACCGCCCAGTTGTTCCACTGCCGGCGTTCCTTGATGCCGATCTGGGGACCGATGAGCTGCGAGCTGGTCGTGACCGAGTAGGCTGAGAACGGTTCGGTGGGGTCGGTCTGCACGTTCAGATCGGCCGTTTCGTTGAGTCCTGCCCACCGGAGTCCGAACAGCCAATTGAAGCTGTGGCAGTACGGGTCGTGCACCCGGTCCCAAGGAAAGGGGGAATGCGGGCCACCCTTGATGCAGTGGTGATGCTGGAAAATGTTGGCCTCGAACATGTTGAGTGACGAGGCGTAAGTCGGCCGCACCGCATTGGCGGTGGCCCAGCCTTGGACGGCCTGCCCGAGGCCACCCGGAATCTGAATCTGACCGGCTGCCTCCTCCTGCGCATCTCCGAACATGCCGTAGACACCGGTGTAGCCGATCTCCCAGCCCACACGATTCCGGCCGTGCACGCCGTAAAACAGCCGCATGCCGGCACCGGTGGCCGGCTGCATGCTCTCGTTGGTGAGCAATGGAACTGGCTGCGTTCCACTTGCGTTCTCCGCGATCACGCTGCCGTCCGTACCGACGTTTCGTTGCAGAAAGAGCACGTCAAAATTGCCATAGCGGCAGTAATCGGGGCAGCGACAGTGCTGGTGTGGCCGTCCTCGTGTCCGGCACCTAGTGGCAGGTGGACTTTCAAGGAAATGTTCCGGTGCTGGAGCAAATGCAAGGGGTTCCTGCAGCTCCGGGCTGGGGGCATCGCTGGGAACCGCCTCAGCCACCGCTGGTAAAGTCAGCTTCTCCTCGGCCTCGGGGGCGGGTTCACCATCAGGATCAGACTTGACCTCGGTATCGGCTTTGGCCGCATGTTTCAGGGCGAGGTCGGCAACAATGCCGGCTGTGTCGCCTTCCTCGATGGGTTCCGCCGCCCCTGCTGTGAAGCCGAGCATCAAGCAATACGCGAAGCCGCACAGGGCCACTGAACCCGGCCGCCATGGCATTCCCATGACACCTCCCCCCGTTGATGGAAACTCTTGCTAGTCATATCGACTCACAAAATCCAATTCTTCGATAAATCCGGAAAAATCAGTTAAACCCTGATAATAGGGAGGGACTGTGCTATTCTGGTAACGTCGGCACGGGGTCGCTTTTCACCTTCTATTCGACAGTGGTGAGCATCGTCGGCCGTCGGAGGGAAAGGAAAGAGGGACTCTCGTCTCTCTCAATGTTGGACTGACTATGAGTGAAAAACCAGATATTGTGATTCGGCGCGAAGCAGGCTGCGTCGTAGTTGAGTTTGCAGTTCCGAGAATCTCTGAAGGAACAATCGTTGAAGCGATTCAGACCACGCTCACACAGCTCATTGAAAATGATCCACAACAGAAAATCGTGATTGACTTTCAACGCGTGGAGTTGATGTCGAGTGCGACGCTTGGTGTGCTGGTTCGGTTCTACCGCGATCTGGCTGAGAATGGCGGTCGAATAGTGTTATGCGGTCTGCAGCCGCCGGTTCAGAAAGTGTTTGAGTTGACGAGACTCGACCAACTGTTTCGGATCGAAAAGGATCTTGCGGCTGGGCTTTCACGACTTGCAGGATGAACGCTGAATCACTGGCCGCCTCTGGCGGGCTCGGAGCCTTTCAAAGGCGTCAGGCAGCAGACAGCCCAGATGCTCTGGCAGGTAGACTGGGCCACCACTATTGGGTTGGTCTGAGCCATAATTCTGGAGGCTGAATTGACTGAAAACGAGAAGGCTGGCGTCGAGATCGTGATCGCCGAGGACAGCCGCATCCAGGCAAAGATCCTGGATCGCCGGCTGACTGAAGCGGGGCATCGCGTCCGCTGGGGTGAGAACGGGCGGGCCGCCCTTGAACTCGTCCGCCAGCAGCGGCCGGCCATCATCGTCTCGGACATCGAGATGCCGACGATGACCGGCTACGAATTCTGTAAGGCAGTTAAGGGCGACCCCGACCTCCAGACGATCCCGTTCATTCTGCTTTCCACCCTGTCAGATCCCCTTGACATCATCCGGGGGCTCGATGCCGGCGCGGACAACTATGTCACCAAGCCCTACGAGCCTGACTATCTACTGGGACGAATTAGGTCACTGCTAGAGACACCGCTTGCAGCGGAGGAAGCTGCCGAGTCGACGATCGACGTGGCGATCGCCGGGCAGACCTTCAAGGTCAAGGCGGGCCGCCAGCAGGTGCTCAACCTGCTCGTCTCGACCTTTGAAAATGCCGTTGCCAAGAATCAGGAATTGATCCAGACCAATCAGGATCTGGCCACTGCGAAAGAACGCTTGGAACGCAACAATCAGGAACTGAAAGAGCTCAACGAAAAAATTGCGACAGCCAACGACCAGATGACCCGTGACCTGGAGGCGGCAGCACGGGTGCAGCGGTCCCTGCTGCCAGCTGAGGAGCAGTTGACATTCGACTGTGGCGACGTCGCCTGGCGGTACGTGCCCTGTCACGGCTTGGCCGGTGATTTTCTTAATGTCTTCAAGCTCGATGAAGAGCACCTTGGCCTATTCGTTGTCGATGTCAGCGGCCACGGGGTGCCCTCGTCGTTGCTGTCGGTGACCGTCGGGAGATTTCTTACCCCCAAAGCATCGGACAGTTCCGTGCTGGTTCGGCCCGGTGAAGATGGAACTATCGTTGTGGTGCCTCCGGTCGAGGTAGCGACTGAACTCAACCGTCAGTTTCAGTCTGAGGATTTCTCGGAACTTTACTTCACCTTTGTCTACTGCGTGGTCAATACGAAGACCGGCCAGGTCCGCTATACCGCTAGTGGTCACCCGCCACTGCTGCGACTACCGGCTGCTGGCGACGCCGCCTTTCAGACGCTCCACAGCCTGCCGATCGGCTTCTTCCCCGAAGCGGAATACGAGGAACAGACCCTGCAGTTGGAGCCGGGTGACCGGCTCTATCTTTATTCCGACGGGGTCACTGAGGCGATGGACAAGGATCTTCAGCAGTTCGGCGATGATGCCCTGGTGGAAGTGGTCACGCTCAACCGGTCGCGGCCGCTCGATGCCGGCGTAAGCGAACTGCTGGAAACGATCACGAACCGACGGCAGGACTGCGAGATGCTCCACTTACCCTGAAACGGGGTGAAGTATTTTTTCAGCAGTGGCTGGGGGAGTCCTCTGACGATCTCGATCTCGCTGTAGACACCCTCACGGGCCCGGGTCAGGACGACATCAGAGATATCGGTGGAGATGATACGAATCCGCCAGGTTGCCGCCAGATCCCGGAAATGCTCGTTCAGCAGCAGGGCGATGCTATAAGGTTCTTGACCGGTTGAGCAGGCAGCTGACCAGATGGTGAGTTGTTTGGTGACCGCTCGCTTCTGGGCATATGTCGGAATCAGTTGTTTCAGCGTTTCGAAAGGCGAGCGGTCACGGAAAAAACTGGTCTCGTGGGTCATCATCGCATTGAGCACATCCCGCTCGAGCCCCGAGTCACCGGCGGTGCGGATGCGATCGATCAGGGTGTCGAGGCTGGGCAGTTTCCGTTGCTTGACCACCGGCAGGAGCCGGGCGACGACCAGATAGTGCTTGCTGTCATCAATGATGACGCCAGTCTTCTTTTTGAGCAGCCCACGGAGGTAAGAGAACTGCGGAGGGCTGACCTGCATCGATGGCTTTCATGCGAGAGGTTGATTCAAGGTGAACGGGAGACGCTTATTGTTGGCGGCGGATTCGCATGGCAATGTCGGGGCCGATACGGTCGAGTGGCAGCACGGTTTCAGCAAGACCGGCGCGCACCACCTGACCGGGCATGCCCCAGACAATGCTCGTCGGTTCGTCCTGCGCGATAACGGCCCCGCCGGCAGCGGCGATTGCCTTGCAGCCAGCAAGCCCGTCACTGCCCATGCCCGTCAGCACCACCGCAAGTGTTTCATCTCCAAACACCTGAGCAGCTGAGCGGAATAGCACATCGGCCGCCGGCCGGCAGGAATTCTCTGGCGGACCATGGTTGAATTTGACGCGAGCTCCCTCCCGCCCTTTGACGGCCTCAATGTGAATGCCACCGGGGGCCAGCAGGATAGTGCCTGGTGTGAGCAGTTGGTCATCAGTGGCCTCTGCGACTCGGTGACCACAGATTTTGGAAAGACGTTCGCCAAGATGAGCCGTGAACTCTTTGGGCATGTGCTGGACAATCAGGATCGGCGGACAGGCGGCGTTGGTAAAGCAAGGCAAGATCTCAGCCAACGCGCTGGGGCCCCCGGTGGAAACAGCAATGACGATGGCCGCAGTCTTTCGTGGGCGGTTTGCGGGCTCACGTCGATCCGGGGCTGTTGGCACCGGTCGGCTTGGCGACGTAGTCATTCGCGCCATTGATCAGAGCCTCAAGCGTCGCTTTGGCACCGCGCTCAGTCAGGCTTGAAAACATGATTACCGGCAGCCGCGGGTACCGCTGCCGGAGCTGCCGGAGGGTCTCCAGGCCGTCCATCACTGGCATTTCGATGTCAAGGAGCACCAGATCGATCGGTTCAGTGGCCAGGATGCTGAGGGCCTTTTCACCGTTGGCGGCAGTTGCCGTCACCCGAATACCAGGGGCAGCGTTGAGCGTTTTGGAAAGCACGCCTCGGATGGTTGCCGAATCATCGACAACGAGCAGCCTCAGTGGTGAGGAGTCTGCTGCTGGAGCAACGGGGCCGGTGGGGGAGGCTGCTGGTCGAGTTGCGGCTGGTGAAACGGCGGTGCGAATCCGTGCATGCCCCACGGCAATGCCGAGGGCCTGTAGCCGGCTGATCAGGTCCGAAGGGGTAAACGGCTTGGCGACAAAGTCGTTGGCCCCCAGATTGTGGGCGGCAGTCCTGCTGGCCTCGTCACAGTCTGTTGAAATCATTACGACAGGCAGATCCCGGAACTGGGGGCTGCGACGGAGGCGGCCAAGCAGCTCAAAGCCATCCATCTCGGGCATGTGCCGATTGAGCGTAATCAGTGTCGGCCGCGGCATGCGGACCAGTTTGTCGAGGGCCTCGACGCCGTTGGCAGCCTCATGGCATTGAAACTGGAGCTCTCCCAGTACCTTTGTCAGGATGCTCCGGACCGGTTTTGAGTCATCCACCACAAGTGCGTGCACAGCTGCCTCCCGCCTCTGCCACAGAGTGTGCCTGTCCCGCCTTCGCCTGAAGGGTTCAGATAGTCTACCGGCTGCACGTCGGCTTGTTCTGGCCGGACGACATCCTCAGGTCAGCTCCCTCAGCGACGGTATTCCTCGACGAGTCGCTGCAGGCCTTGGGCCATCCGGGCGAGTTCCTGCGACGAGAGCTGCGTGTTGCTCGCGCCCTCAGCGGTGCTCTGAGCTGCCTGGGCTACCTGTACGATGTTCTGGGCAATCTCGGTTGATCCAGTGGTTGCCTCGCCGATGTTGCGGCTGATTTCATTCGTGGTGACCGATTGCTCCTCGACAGCGGTGGCAATTTTCGTCTGCAGGAGGTCAATTTTTTCAATCACCGCGGTGATTTCGCCGATGGCCGTCACCGCCCGCTTGGTATCCGACTGCATGGCCTCAATCTTGGCCCCGATGTCTTCTGTCGCCTTGGCAGTCTCGCGGGCCAGCTCCTTGACCTCATTGGCCACTACCGCGAAGCCCTTGCCCATGTCGATGCTCTCCAGCAGATTCTCAACAGAGGACGAGACAAGTTTGGTATTGCCGCTGACCTGCTCGGCGGCGGCCGAGACGAGGTTGGCCTGAGCCGTCGTCTCTTCAGCTGCAGCACTCATCTGCTGGCTGACGCTGGTGAGTTCCTCAGAGGCACCCGCGAGGGCATGGGTGTTGTCAACGATGCCATCGACGAGCGTCGCCTGACGGCGAGCTTCCCGGGTAAACCGACGGGCGATACTCGCCGAGACGAACAACACACCGATGGTTGTGAGGCCGAAGATGGTCAGGGCGAATCGCAGCAGGCTACGAATGGGTCGCAACACTTCCGACTTATCAATCTCAGAAACGAGGGCCCAGGTGACACTCTTGTCACCACCGCGGGCATCTCGGTGAATGGTCACCGGCCGCCATGACGAGAGCACCTCTGTGCCACGGTAGTCAGCAATGATGGCTGTGCCAGTGGTTCCCTCATCCAAGGCAGAATGAACAGCCACGGTGTCAACCTTGACCTGCGGGTTGATGATTGT
>RFVE01000155.1 GCA_009922585.1 Planctomycetia bacterium | reverse complement strand
GCATTACATCAAGCGTGGCCTCAATCCAGTCGTTTTCCGTAAAGCCCACCTGATCGGCTCGGCGGCCAAAGCTGACGTCCCAGTACCGCCGCTGCCGCATGGTGCCGTCAGGCTCGATGGTGGCGACGGTAGCCGGCGGCAGCTTCTTGACACCGCTTAAGATGGTCCGCGGCGGGGGCACAATTGAGTGGAAGCTCATGTAGAAGTTCAGGGCGACGGGGTCGATCGACGTGTCGATCTCGCCGGCGGCCAGTAACGCCGGCAGGCTGGAGGCAAACCGCAGCCGCTTGGAGCCCTCGCTGTAATAGAGCGGCTTGATCCCAAGCCGATCGCGAGCCAGCACCACCCGCCCGGAGTCACGCTCATGAATGGCAAAGGCGAACATGCCGTTGAGCCGCTCGACACAGTCAGACCCCCAGGCGTGATAGGCCTTGAGAATCACCTCGGTGTCGCCGGTGCTGAAGAACTGATAGCCCTTTCCTTCCAACTCGGACCGCAACTCGGGATAGTTGTAGATCGCGCCGTTGTAGGCAATTGACAGGCCGAGGGCGGCATCGACCATCGGCTGCTGGGCCGCCTCGGAGAGGTCGATGATCTTCAGCCGACGGTGACCAAAGGCAACTCGGCCGCGGGCAACCAACCCGGCACCATCGGGGCCCCGCCGCACCATCGTGGCGGCCATCCGATCAACCGCTGCCACGTCGGCGGCTTCAGTTCCAAAACGAATCTCACCACAGATACCACACATGCCGGCCTACCCTTCTTTCTCGTGCAGCCGGAATGGCAGATGGAATCCAGCAACGCCAGCGGTCACAACGCACGTTGATCGGGAGGCGATTGAATCGCGGGTCGGAATGTCCGTCGGGGCTCGACTGCTTTGCATGCCCTCTCGTTTTTAGCCCGCCTAAGGCTCGTTACTTTCCAGTTTCGGGATTCACTCTCACAATGCAACCCGAAGCCCGTCGATTATCCGAGGCCGGCAACTGAGCATTACGAACGGCCAAGCACGAATGAAACAACGGCTGTCCCGACGCCGGTCAGACTCTCTCCCGCCACGAGACCGGCTGCAACTGGGAGGATCAGCCGGCGGGCCGCCGAGCCGCCTGCACGGGTAGCCGCTGCCGCCGCCATCGCCCCGATGAACAGCGACAGGCTGTTCCAGGCCGGAATCACAAACGCCAGGCCAATGCTCACGGGACTGGGCAACACCGCCGCCCACTGCTGCGGCAGATGCTGCTGGAGGACGGCCAAGGCTGCCCCTGCCAACCCGCCAACCAGTGATGCAGTCAACGCCCCCTGCGGCGCCGCCTCCAGTCCGTCTCGAAACAGCTCGGCCACCGCCATCCAGGTAGCAACCGCCGGAGCCGGCCACTCAGGCGTCAACAACATCGCGGCAGGATCGGGCACCAGCACCAGATAGGCGGCGCTGCCGGCCAGCGATCCGACGAGCACGCCGAGGCACTGGGCTAAGGCCTGCGCCCGCACCGATGCTCCCACCAGCAGTCCCGTCTTGAGGTCGTGCAACAGGTCGGAACATTGCCCGGCCGCGCCACCGGTAACGTTGGCCGTCATCAGGTTCTCGGTGACGCTGGCGGGATTGATCAGGCCAAACGTCAGCTGGGTCACCTTGCCAAGCGCGCCGATCGGCGGAATACCGGTCTCACCCGACACCCGGGCCGCCACCACCGCCAGGATGAAGGTGAGGCCTACCGCAAGCACACCCATCCACGGACTGATCCCAAAAATTGTTGTCTGAGCCGCTGTGGTCGCAACAGTCACTGCGACCAGCCCGACGGCGAGCCACGACCAGGGGATGCCCGGCCCAACAGCCTGCGCCAGTTGCTCATCCACCACATCAGCGCGATTGCTGTCAGCGGCGTCCCCATGCTGCAGCCAGCCGCGCTACCAGATCGACCGTCAGCTTGACCCCGCCGGAAAGCAGCCCGCCACCCAGGAGCCAGCGAATCCGGGTGGCCGCCTCGCTGCCCGCGGCATAGATCTCGCGAACGGTCTCGGCCGTGGCGGTGCCGGCTGGAAACGGCAGCTGCTGCACCTCGAGCATCTGCCGCCGCAGCGCCAGGCCCACGAGCACACCGATCAGGCTGACTGTCAGCAGCCAGATGCTCAGGGTCGGCCAGTCGAGCGTCACCCCAGTCAGGATGGCCAACGCAGGAATCGGTGCCACCAGCCCCGCAGAGATGATCGAGGCGGCACTTGAGGCGGCCGTCTGGTTGATGTTGTTCTCGAGCAGTCCCCAGGGGGGCACTCGTTCACCGAGGGTCCGGCGGGCGGCTCCCCAGAAGCCCATGCTGAGCAGGGCGGCAGCGATCGACATATTGAACGACCAGCCGATCTTCAGCCCCGAGTAGACATTGCAGGGCACCAGGACCGCCCCCAACACCGCCCCGGTGCAGGCCGCCCGGAAGGTAAACTGTCGGCATGCAGACGCGACTTCACTGCTGGCAGGGTACGCTCGGTCCATGGGTCGTTAGGTTACCAAAAACGGCAGCTCCATGAGGTAGCCACACACCTCCTTGCCCGGCCGCACCGTCGCTCTTTCGGCATGCGCAACACCCCGACGCTGCGGAAACACTCAAGACAAATCAAAAAGATCATTGACCATGAAGCCGATCATTCGTTGCAGCATCGTGAAGCTCATCTGCCAGCCGATTTTGCTGCTGACCGCTGCTGCTGCCAGCGAGCCACCAGCAGCCTCATGGACCTCGGCCGGGTCAGCCACCGCGATCGAGTCGCAGCTGCAAGAGATTGCCGACGAACTGGCCTCCCTGGCTCATCCCCGGCTGATGACTGGCGTCGGGCCGATTGGCTATCGCTCACAGGCCCATGCCACGGCCAATCAGGCTGAATGGATCGAGATCGAGCTTAAAAAAGCCACCACCATTGACGCGGTGATCATCGTTCCGGCTCTCTACCACACTCCTGATTCCACGCTTGAGGCCGACGGTTTCCCCGCAGACTTTCGGATTGTCGCAGCCGATGACCATCAGCATGAAACCGTCCTGGCCAGTTTCACAGCAGCCGACGGCCTCCTGCCCCGCAAGGCACCGCTGCTGATTGATTGCCCTTCAACGGTTGCCTCGCGTGTTCGGCTGGAGGCAACACGGCTCACGCCCCGATCCTGGGACGGCCAATACTGTCTCCAACTGGCAGAAGTGCTTGTGTTTTCCGGAGAGCAGAACGTGGCCCTCAATCAATCGGTCACCTGCTCCTCAACCGACGACAACCCCGAAGGCGCCCGTGACACACTGTTCGTGGTGGATGGGTTCGTGCCTTACCTCATCGATGCACAGGAAGGAAAACGGAGCATTGCCTTTCTGACCCACCTTCGCGATACCGAGCCCTGCTCTATCACCATCGACCTGGGGCAGTCTCACCAACTCGACGGCCTACGACTGCATGCCGCCGATGTCAGCGACAATGTCCCGCAGAGTCACGCCAACAACTTTGGAATTCCGCGTCACCTAAAAATTGACGGGGCGACCACGGCCGACTTTGCCAAGCCAATACTGGTTGCCGACTATCGCATTGAATCATCGCTGGCCACCGGCCCGGCCATCACTCTCTCGATCCCCCCGACGAATTGCCGATTTGTCCGGCTTACCTCGCTGGCGCCATCACTCTCGGGAAACTCGGGCAGACCTTTCTTCGGGTTTGCCGAGATCGAGTGCCTCGTCGAGGGCCGCAATGTCGCAGTGGGGGCAGCGGTTTCCACCAGCCTGCCGATTGAGACACTCTCACGACCCGACCGGCTACAGGCCATCACTGATGGCAACAACTACTACGGAACAATCCTGCCCGTGCGAAGTTGGCTTTCACAGTTGGCTCGGCGGCATGATCTTGAGACTGAGCAACCGCTGCTCCGGATCGCACTTGCTGATGCCTATCAACGACAGTCTGAAATGATCCAGCGGCTCACCTGGCTGAGTCTGCTGCTGGTGGCCGCGGTGGTCGCCGTCATTGCCGTCGAGCGGGCCATCCGGCAGCGGGCCATTTTCAAGACCCGTGAACAGATCGCGGCCGACCTGCATGACGAACTGGGGGCAAACCTGCATGCCCTTGCCCTCTACGGCGACCTTGCCACCGACAACATCGATCGTTCAGAAAAACTCTCGGTCCTGATCGGCCAGATGCGTGACCTGGCAAAACGCTGCGGCAAAGCGGCAAAGGCGTGCGTCAATCTGCTTGAGTCAGAGGGTCTGTACGACGGTCTGGTGGCCGACCTAAACCGCGAGTCTGCGCGGCTGCTCGCTGATCTGGACCACACGCTCACCATCGAGGGGCATGACCACCTCACCTCGCTGGCACCGAAGAACCAGATTGGCATCGCCCTGTTCTACCGGGAATGCCTGACGAATATCATCCGACATTCCGGCGCCACACGGGTCGAAACCGAGCTGCTGGCCACCGACCGGGAACTGGTGCTGTCGGTTTTGGATAACGGCTGCGGACTTGGTCGGCAGCCTGTCACTGGCAGGGGCAACCAGACTCCGACCTCACTCGCTCGGCGGGCTCGGCTGCTGGGTGGCTCGGTTGTGGCGGCCGATCGTGTTGGCGGTGGAACACGGGTGACACTGCGCACTCGTACCCAGCCTCGCTGGCCGCATCTATGATGGATAGGCCACACAGGAGTTTTGCCCCATGACTACTGAAACCGCTCAGACCACCGAGATCAAAATCATGGTCGTCGAGGACAACGCAGCGTACCGCGATGTGCTTACCCTGGCGGTGAACGGTCAGGATGACATGGTTCTAGTAGGGCAGTTTGGTACCACTGAAATTGCCCTCCGCACACTTGAGGTGACGCCGGCCACCGACCAGCCCGACGTCCTGCTGCTTGACCTGCGTTTGCCGGGCATGAACGGCCTCGACGCCATTCCACTGATTCATGCTGCTGCCCCGGCAACGAGGATCATCGTCCTTTCGCAGTCGGATGAGCCGCAGAACATCGTCCGAGCAATCTCAGCTGGGGTCTCAGGCTATCTGCTGAAGGAGGCGAGTCTGAAGCAGATTACCGACGGCATCCACACCGTCGCGGCGGGTGGAGCATCACTCGACCAAAACGTCGCCCGCTTTATTCTCGACTCGATGCGAAAGCCCGCGCCGACAACCACCGGGCCCCTGACCGACCGTGAGCAGGAGATTCTCGGGCTTCTGGCTGAGGGACTGCTCAAGAAGGAAATCGCCACCCAGTTGGGGATCGGCTATTCCACGGTCGATACCCATGTGTCGCACATCTACGCCAAACTGCAGGTGGCTAATGCCCCTGCAGCCGTGAGCGAGGCCTACCGAAGGGGAATCCTGCGGACGCCTGGGCCACGCGGCTAGTTGTCGAGGGAAAAGACCTTCACGCCGCTTTCAGTCAAAGCAGACGACGCTCGAAACAGCGGACAAAAGCAGGAATTCCCGGAAATCCTGCAGATTCAGCAACTGCCGCCCCCCCTGAGAAGACCGTGCGGTCGTCTGCCGGTGTGCGAAGCCACCCCCTCCATCGGCCCCACGGCTTTTCGTCAGGTGTTCGCATGATGGCTAAGGGGTTAGCTGGCTGCCGATAATGTAGTGAGGTGTTTGGGTCGTCGGGGCTTCGCCTCACGTTCGCTCGCACCTGGAGCCGTTATTTTCATCCTCACTCAGTTGAGCCACGGGTGAAACAGCCGTCTTCGGACGAAATTTTTGCTTTTCATGTTTTCCCAGGAGAGCTTCTCATGGCTCGAACCACACCAATTCAAAGACGGACTGCGTTCACCCTCATCGAACTCCTCGTTGTGATTGCCATCATCGGCGTCCTTGTTGGCCTGCTGCTTCCGGCTGTGCAGCAGGCACGTGAAGCAGCCCGCCGGGTTTCTTGCACCAACAACCTCAAACAGATCGGCCTTGCCCTTCACAACCATCATGATGCGTTTGGAGCTTTCCCTCCTGGCATCCAGTGCGGGCAGGCCCAAAACAATGGTGGTGGCTGGGCGTGGGGGTCGTTCATTTTGCAATTCATGGAAGAGTCGACGCTGGCATCAACATTGAAGGTTGGAAGTTCTTCCACCACAGCTGCCACCGCCTTAACTGCGGGCCGAACCAAAATTGCAGCCCACCGCTGTCCCTCAGACATTGGCCCCGACGAAAATAACGAACGCGGGCGGTACATGGGGCCAAATAACAATTGGCGGGT
>RFVE01000154.1 GCA_009922585.1 Planctomycetia bacterium | reverse complement strand
CCTTCGGCCAGAGCCTGCTACTGGCCCGTCGGCTGGTCGAAGCAGGAACCCGGGTGGTCGAGGTGATCTGGCCGAAGGTGGCCAATTCAGATAACCACTCCTGGGACCACCATGTCGGCCTCGACAAGCGGATGAAGGACCAGTCGGCACCGATGCTTGATCAGGGGCTTTCGGCCTTCCTGGCCGACATGGATGACCGCGGCCTGCTGGAAGACACCCTGGTGGTGGCGGTGGGTGAGTTTGGCCGGTCACCGCAGAAGGGGGTCAGCACTTCGGGCAACGGCAACTCAGCCGACGGCCGGGACCACTGGCCCTACTGCTTCACGGCACTGATGGCCGGTGCCGGCACCCGCAAGGGCTTTGTCTATGGCAAGAGCGACGCCACCGCTTCAGCGCCACTGGAAGACCCGGTCCATCCGACCCAGCTGCTGGCGACGATCTATCACGCCTGCGGCATCGACCCCGAGACCATCGTCTACAACCACCTCAACCAGCCCCGCGAGCTGGTCAAGGCCCAGGCGGTCACGGGGCTGTTTGGCTAAGCAGAGTCGGACTGCCTGATAGACTCTCAGGAGATGCAACGCATGTCTGTCGGGAGTTTTCATGGCCGCTGTCACCCTTGTCTGGTTTCGTCACGATCTGCGACTGGATGACAATCCGGCGGTGCTGGCTGCGGCTGCCCGTGGCAGGGTAGTGCCGGTCTTCATCTGGGCCCCGGACGAGGAGGCCCCCTGGCAGCCGGGGGCAGCCTCGCGGTGGTGGCTGCACCAGTCGCTCGAGAGTCTGGCGGCAGGCCTTGAAAAGCTCGGCTGCCCGCTGGTAATCCGCCGCGGGCCGACGCTTGAAGCCCTGCAGCAACTGGTGAAAGAGACAGGGGCAACGCATGTCGCCTGGAACCGCCGCTATGAGCCGGCAGTGGTCAAGCGGGATACGGCCATCAAGCAGGCGTTGACCCAAGACGGGCTCACCGCTGAGAGCTTTGGCGGCGGGCTGCTCTATGAGCCGGTTCATGTCGCCACCAAGCAGGGCAAGCCCTACCAGGTCTTCACTCCGTTCTGGCGGGCGTTGCTGGCCCGGGACGAACCGGCGGAACCGCGGGCTGCACCACGCAAACTCGAGCCGGCACGTGCGCAGCCGCCGAAGTCGGTCACCATTGAGAGCCTCGGGCTGCTGCCAGCGATCGACTGGGCCGGCACCATGCGCAAGACCTGGTCGCCGGGCGAGGCCGGGGCCGCCAAGCGGCTCAAGGCATTCCTAGGCAAGCCGCTCGATGACTATGGCAGCGGCCGCGACCGGCCCGATCATGCTGGCACCAGCAGCCTGTCGCCGCACCTTCACTTTGGTGAGATCTCACCGCGGCGAGTCTGGCATGCTGTCAGGGCAGCCGCTGGCGGCAAACCAGCCGCCAAGCTCGCCGGCAGCCCCGAGGTCTATCTGCGGGAACTTGGCTGGCGGGAATTCGCCAACCACCTGCTCTATCACTTTCCGCATACACCAGAGGCGCCGCTGCGGGCTGACTATGCCCGCTTTCCCTGGGCCGATGACCCGGTCGGCCTGCGGGCCTGGCAGCGGGGCCGGACCGGCTTTCCGATTGTCGATGCCGGCATGCGGCAGCTCTGGGCAACCGGCTGGATGCACAACAGGGTCCGGATGATCGTGGCCAGTTTTTTGGTGAAGGACTTGCGGATCTCCTGGCTGGAAGGGGCTCGCTGGTTCTGGGACACGCTCGTCGATGCCGATTTGGCGGCCAACACCCTCGGCTGGCAGTGGGCCGCCGGCTGTGGGGCCGATGCCGCCCCCTACTTCCGGATTTTCAATCCGACCAGTCAGCAGCAGAAGTTCGACCCTGACGAGGCCTACATCGACCGCTGGGTCGCCCGAGATGCCAATTATCCAGAGCCGATCGTCGATCATGCCGAGGCCCGCAAACTGGCCCTGGCCGCTCTGAAGCAGGTGACAAAAAAGGAAGCATAACTCGACTCATATGAGGGTTTTTGAACTGATCCCTCCTTAGCTGCGTATAGTGCTATGGAGCAAAAACGCCTGGCGCAATCTGCCAGAGGTTTGAGATGGTTGTGAGACTCAAGAGCAAAGTGCTGCGAATACCTGCCATGTTAGTGGCGGTGGCCGGCCTTCTTCTTGGGCCATTTCCAACCACACGATGCTGCCAAGCGTCCGTTTTCATAAGTGGGGTCAGCGGGAATACCGCAGCGAGCCAGCCCCAGGGTCAGGGCTGTTGTCAGCAGAAGTTGTCGGCCCCGCAGCCCGCGGGCTTCTGCCCAAACTGCTGTCACGATCCAAAAAGAGTCGAGCAGGAAACACTTGGCGAGGACGCAACCCCTGCCAAAACGCCCTGTCGGTGTCAGTTGCAGCCCCGTACGCCGACGGCCCCGCTTATCGCAGCGGAAGTATTCGCTCTGGAAATGGATGCTACGCCGTTCGCAGGATTGGTGCCGATCCAAGATGGGCAGGCAACGAGATGGCAGGCCCACTCTCAAGCAGTCGCTGTGATTTTCCAGCGGCCAGTGCGGGTTCTCTACGGCATCTGGCGGAATTGATTCGCACGGAAGCTTTTTTCGTGTGCGCTGCTGGGTGTGCCAGCGGCAAGAGATTCTTCCCCGACCGGTTCAGTGAATTGACTGACTGAACTGGCTTCTCTTTTCGAAAAGGAAAAAACCATGTTTCGTTCCATCACCATGTTGTTGTCAGCTGCTGCTTTGGCAGTTGCCATGACCGGCTCGTCAACGCTGGCGGCTGAAAAAACCATGGATCCAGCCAAGAAAGCTGCCTGCATTGAAGCCTGTACGGCCTGTCTTCAGGCCTGCAGAGAATGCGTCACTGGCTGTGACTGTGCGATGTGTGAGAAGGACTGTCTGACCTGTATTGAGACCTGCCAGACCTGCGTGGCCTTGATGCAGTATGAGTCAGCCCACTCACCACAGATGTGTGGCCTTTGCGCCGAAGTCTGTGAGGCCTGTGCCAAGGCCTGCCTCAAGTGTGGCGACATGCCCTGCTGTCAGAAGTGCGCCAAAACCTGCCAGCGGTGCGTCGAGACATGCCGGGCCATGGCTGGCTAGGCAGCGATGGCAGTCAGCTTGCCAGACCTCCACGGAAAAGTCTGGATTTAATCTGCGGCGGTGCCGGAAAACCGGCACCGCCGTTTTTTTGTATTATGGGAAAAATCGAGTCTCACCGCTGTCGCAGACTCATCATTTCAGGGAAGCAGGCAAGGCAGACGTAAAGACAGTCAGTTTTGTCTCAGGGGAGGACATGCCATGCGTCAACTTTCTTTTTTCTATCAGCTTGCACTTGCTGGCTGGTTGTTCACAAATCCCAGTCTTGCCGTCGCAGCTCTTCCAGAGGTCATGTTCATTCTCGACTCATCTGGCAGCATGGCTGGAAAAGTAGACGGAGAGATCAAGATCGACGTTGCCAAAAAGGTAATGCAGGAAGTTGTCCCTGAAATGCCTTCCGAAATCGCGGTGGGGTTAACGGTGTATGGGCATCGCCGACCAGGTGATTGCAGTGATATCGAAATGGTCGTGACGCCTGGACAGGCTGACAGGCAGAGAATCCTCGAACAGGTCAATCGCATGAAGCCGGTTGGCAAGACCCCTCTCGCTCGATCAGTTCTGCGGGTTGCGGGAGGACTCAAGCTAAAGGATGCCGAAACAACCATCATCGTCGTGAGTGACGGTATCGACACCTGTGGAGGTGACCCTTGTAAAGTCGTAAAAGAGTTGAAGAAAAGTGGTGCTAAGTTCGTGCTCCATACGGTTGGCCTCGATGTCGATCCCAAGGCGGCATCCCAATTGCAGTGCATGGCCAATGAGGGGGCTGGCAAGTATTTTCCAGCTGATGACGCAGCAACATTGTTAGAAGCGCTCAAAACCCTAGCGATCGAGGTTGCTGGAAAAACAGCTGCCGCCCAGGCAGAGTTTGTGCAGGCTGGCAGCGGGCTGGGCAAGTTACGGCTGAGACTGCCAAAAAATGCCGAAACGAGCCTCAAGCAGGTGCAGATTGTCCGAAAGAAAGACGGGCAGGTCGTCAAAGAAGTTACCGGGGTGAAAGACGACTCCCAGCATCCCCTGCTTAGTGGTGACTATCGCGTCCGACTCAGCTTTGCTCAGCCAAATTTCGGTGATCCAACTTGGGCTGAGCTTGGAGAGATCACCATTACAAAGGGGCAGACTCGCGAACTGGTACTGGGCAGCATTTCTTTTGATCTTCCGAAAGAAATAGATCAGGCCCCTTGGGAAACGGGTGTTAACGTCGACACAGTAGAGGTCGTCAATGCTGGGACCGATCAAGCGGTTGCGACTGTTCATGACAACAACAATGGCTATTACAACTTCAAGCCCAAACCGGTGCTTCCGGGGCTCTATGATGTCCGGTTGATCTATGCAACTGAAAGTCCTGTGGCGACCCTCGTCGCCCGCAACATCTTGGTTGAGTCAGGGAAAGATTCTGTCGTCCCTTTGAATACGGGAATTCGTCTGACTGGTAATCTGGGCGAAGTAGTCGGCTGGGATCTTTTTCCATGTGATCAGCAGGCCGCTGATGAGGTAGAAGATGGTCCACAAACTATTGCTCCGCCTCCGCTGCTCTCGGTTCGTAACAAGCCCGGTGCTGGTGGGAACCGCCAGATTGTGGGCTATACCTATCTCATTCCTGCCGGAACGTATGACCTGCATGCCATCCTTCAGGGGATGACCGAGCCTTTGCCTGTGGCCGAAGCACTCGTAATCGAGTCGGGTACCATCCTCGAGTTTGACGCAGGTCTCTGATGGTATTCCGTCGCACCCCCACTGTCGGACTCAGTCGGTCTCTATTTTTTGGGAATGTTCAACAAATCGGATCGACCCGCGTTGCAATCCTAGGCGTTGCCCTCTTGTTCTGTGGAATTGGCTGTAAACCTGTCAGCAGTGGCCGGCTGCAGGGCTCTGCTGGCGGCGGTGGCGTGAAAGTCGAACTGAAAATTGCCACCTGTCAGCCAACACATCTGCCTGGTCTTGGTGATGCCATTGTCGGCGTGGCTGAGCGAGTAGCGGCCATGACCGCTGGACGGATTGAACTGACGGTCCATGAGCCGGGTGCACTCGTGCCGCCGCTGGAAGTGCTCGATGCGGTGGCGACTGGCACCATTGACGGGGGCTTTGGCCCGGCTGGTTTCTGGGCCGGCAAGATGCCAGCGGCGCCGCTGTTTAGCGCTGTGCCTTTTGGTCCAGAGGCAGGTGAATATGTCGCCTGGATGGCTCACGGCGGTGGTCTGAAACTTGAACAGCAGATGTATGACGAGGCTGGCTTCAACGTGGTGCCGCTGCCCTGTTGCCTGTTGGCAGCTGAAACCAGCGGCTGGTTCCGCCAGCCGGTCGAGACACCGGCTGATCTCAAGGGACTGAAGATGCGGTTCTATGGCCTGGGCGGTCAGGTCATGCAGGAACTGGGTGTGGCCGTGACGGTGATGCCCGGAGGTGAGATCTATCAGGCCCTCGAAAAGAACGTGCTTGATGCCACCGAGTACTCCATGCCAGCAATCGATGAAAAACTCGGTCTGGCCCGGGTGGCCAGTTACAACTACTTCCCTGGCTGGCATCAGCAGGCAACCATTCTGGAGCTGCTGATCAACAAGAGCATCTGGCAGTCGCTTTCAGCAGCCGATCAGGCCGTGATCGAAACGGCCTGCCAGGCCGCCATGCTCGAAAGCTTTGCCAAGAGTGAATCATTGCAGGCTGCGGCCATTCGTCGGAACGCCGACGAGCGAGGCGTAGAAAACCGTACGTGGTCACCTGAAATGCTTGCTGTCTTCCAAGAAACCTGGCAGCAGGTGGCCGCACGTGAGGCTGACCGCAACCCCTTCTTCAAAGAAGTTTGGGAGCAGTTGCAGGCCTTTCGGGAAGACTACCGTGAGTGGGGCGGCCGCGCCTTCTTGCCGCGGCGGGCGGTCGGCAAAGGGGCCGGGATGTCGCGTACCCCATGAGCAGTCCCGTGTCCCCGATCGACACCGCCGACACGGTGGCTCTCCGCCGGCCGGCAGGTGAGACCGTTGCTGACAGGCTCGATTTTTTCGTGCTGCTGGTCAGCCGCGCCGCAGCGAGTCTGTTTTTCTTGCTGACGGCTGCCATCCTCGTCCATGTGGTGCTGCGATATGCCGCCGGCATCAACCTGGTCTGGCTGGAAGAG
>RFVE01000153.1 GCA_009922585.1 Planctomycetia bacterium | reverse complement strand
AAATCTCAATGTCAGTACTCCGCAACTCAAACGTGTCGGCGAGCCAGTCGCTGGTGGTGGCCGGGGCAAACAGCACGCGGTCAGCGCCGTTTCCAAGTCGTCCGACGACGGTCATCGTGAGGATGTCACCCACTGCAGGGCTCGCTGGCGAGATTGTCACACTCTCGATCTTGTTGGGTTCGGCTTCGAGTGTTTCCTGGACGCTGACGTAGGTATAGGTTTCGGTGAACAACTGGGTGCCACCCATCAGCGGATTACCGTCCCAGACTTCGAAGTCGAAGCTCTGCGGCACTGCCTGCGGGCCGCTGGCCGAGAAGTAGAGAAAGGCGTTGCCGGTTTCCCCGTTGTCCAGCGGCCCGACCTGGTAGATGCCATCTTCATGCGGGGCCAGCCCGATCGTGCCGGCCCCGAAGTTCGTCGCCCGTACCCAGACATCGACCGCCGGCCCAGGATCGGTCAGGTCATTCGTGATCTGATAGGCGGCGTACTCCGAGTCGAGTCCGGTGCCAGAGTCAATGAAGAACGTGTTCGGTGTCGTGGGGTCGACACCCGCCGGGGTCACCGCCAGCGGCAGCCGCTGCTCCAGCCGCTCGGCTGGCTCCAGAACCCGTTGCCGACGACGACGAGTGCTTCGTCCATTGTGGCCCGCGACCTGGCTGAAACCCTGTGACCGCAGTGGGAAAAGCATTTCGAGGACGTTCATTGCAATGACCCTCTCGCAGGTGGCAATAAAAAAAGCCGGCACGGACGAAGGCCCTGAAAGGCATTCACCCGTGCCGGCTTACGCGTGGCAGAACCGCCCGGCTGTACCGGGCTGTTCCTTCAACTCGTCTTCCGACACCAGTTGTGTTGTCGCAACGCGACCGCCGCCGATCGGCCTTCGGGCCACCTGCGACATCTGCGTCAATCAATTCCTACGCGTGACGGTGGGAAGAAGGCAAGCGGTCGTTCATGGACTGTCGCGCGAAGGTCACGAAACAAAGTTTTGAACTCTTGTGCCAGCACCCGCAGGTTGCGATTCCCCGGAAGGAGCCGGGCTACTTTGCGCAGAACTTCGGCGACGGACCTGACTCGTATGCCGAGTTATTCCGTGGCGTGGGGACGGGCGTACTGCGAGGAGATGCGAGCACCACGTACTCCACTGAACAGTTTGGCGATGTTGCAAGCATCCGGCTGGCCAGTCGGTTTCCCGGTCTCAAGTGCATCTTCATCGCCCGTCATCCGATGAGGCGATTAGAGTCAAGTTTTCGCCAGATGCATCACATCGGCCATCTCTTTGGGGTTTCGGCTGAACGGGATATCACCGCAACCCTTTTCAAGCTGCCGAACATGATCGCTGATACACGGTACTGGAACATTCTCAATCGTTACCGACGATTTTTCCCGGATGAACAGATTCATCTGGTGTTCCTTGAGGATCTGGCAAGGCAGCCTGAGGTTGAGGTGCGCCGCTGTTTTCACTTTCTTGAAATTGATCCCAATGTGCCACTGACCGACGTCACTCGACAAAGCAATGCGGGTGAAAGCAAGGAGTATGACACTGCTGCGATGCGAATTATTCGCCGACAGCGGCTGCTTCGTGGTTTCTGGAATCGGCTTTCGCCAAGTCATCGCACCAGCCTGGCGCGCTGGTTGGGATTGCGGAGACCTTTCCGTCAGCCGATTCGCTGGAATCCGCAGACGATCAAAGCTCTGCGTGAGGCATTGGCCGAGGATAGCGGTCGATTGCTCGCTTATGCCGGGCGGTCACCAGAGTTTTGGCAGTGGCCTGAAGCTGCCTGATGTTGCTGGTGTTGTATTTGCCAGCCGCTTGTCCACTCGCCTCGTTGCAATTCAGACCAACAGGGACTTCATGCCATGCAGACACTTATCCGTCGGCTCTTCCGTCAGCCCGACCCGCCAGCACCAAGTTGTTTTGAATGTGGCTATCGCGATTCGCAACGCGAGGGATGGTATGACCGCAAAACCGGAGAACTGGCCCCCGGTTTTGCGATCGGCCCGGATGACATCTGTGTTGATGTGGGCTGTGGCAGCGGAGGGGCGAGTATGTTTGCCGCCCGTCAGGCGGCCGAGGTGATTGCCACTGATATCAGCCCCGACGTTATTGCTCAGGTTGAAAAAAAGTTTGCTCGCCTGAAGAGCCGCTGGCAGACGTTTGTCAGCGACACTGATCCCCTGCCGTTGGCAGATGGCATGGCCACGCGGGTGGTTGCAATGGAGGTGCTTGAGCACGTTGAGTCGCCAGACCGATTTGTCGCTGAACTCGTACGGGTTGGGCAACCAGGTGCGAAATATCTCTTAAGCGTTCCGGATGAACGGGCAGAGGCGGTTCAAAGACGCGTCGCTCCGCCCGACTACTGGCGACCACCAAACCATGTGCGGGTATTCGCCAAGGGTGAATTGGAATCGCTTCTGCAGCGACACGGTTTGATTGTCGAGCGACACTACGCGAAGAGTTTTTTCTGGGCGATCTGGTGGATTCTCTTCTGGGCGGCCGATCAGGACCTCCATGCCCCAGAGCAGCCCTTGCTGCAGTGCTGGACCAAAACCTGGGACCAGCTCCTCAGAACACCCCGCGCAGACCATGTTCGTCGAGCGCTCGACGACGCGATGCCCAAGAGCCGGGTGATTGTGGCCCGTAAGGCCAGTCTTTCTAAACACAGCCCATCCTCGAGATCGCAGTTGGTGACAAAGTGAAAGTCATCACCAACAGTTCCCACTCACCCGTAGCCCACCCAACGGCATCAGCCGAGGAAAGGATTCCGTCCATGGCTCATGAGATTCTGCCACACCCAAACTGCCACCAGCCGTTGCCGCCCCGCCGGCCGATGGTCACGCTGTTGTCATGCTACATGACCGGTTCGACGGAGGGTCGGAACCTGGGAACACCTGGCTATTCGCACGATTTCGTAGCCCGTGCCTATGCGCCGCTGCTCAAGCAGTATGGAGAGGTTCGCGTTGTTCCCGATGCGAAGAGTGACCTCGAGCCGATGGTCGACGCTGTCTATGCTGAGGGCAAACTGCCACTGCATTTCAGCATTCTGCCGCTGCAGGATGTTGTCCTGTCCAAGCGGGCGCTGAACGTGGTGGTGCCGGCCTGGGAGTATCCCGATGTCCCCAATCACGCCTTCGATGGCAATCCGCAAAACAACTGGCCCCAGACTGCCGACCGGTGTGATCTCGTTGTGGTCAGCGGACCGTTCACCCACGCCGCTCTGCGGCGGGGTGGCGCGACGGGGGCGATTCGGATGGTTCAAGTGCCGGTTGACGAGGCCTATTTTCGCCTTCCGCTCTGGCAGCCTCAGCAGAAGGTGGTCCTGAATTGTCGCGGCTTTCTGTTTCCGCAGCGACAGCCGGTGACGATGATGCCGCCACAGACTGTTCGACGCGAGTCACTCAGGCGGCAGCTCGCCCGGGACATCGAGGATCGGCTGCGGTCCACCTGTCGTCGATTCTTGGGAAGACGGGCGACAACTTTCATTTCCGATCAGCTCCGCAGGCTCAAGTCCCGTCGCATCGCGGGGCAAGCCAAGGGGAACTGCAAGCCGATTCGCCTGCCGTATCAGAGCGAGCCACAGGTTGAGTTGTCCGGCATCGTCTACACCAGCATCTTCAATCCCGACGACGGCCGGAAGAATTGGCCAGACTTGATCAATGGTTTTTTGTTGGCGGTCGGTGAACGAGAAGACGTCACGCTCGTGCTCAAGTTAATCACCTCAAAGGCTGCCAGTGCAGACAAAGTGATTCGCCATATTTACAACCGCGGCATTGAGTTTCGTTGCAAGGTTGTTGTGATTTGTGACTTCCTTGATGAAAGCCAGTTGTATGCGCTCACGAAAGCGACGACGTTCTATTTGCAGGCCTCTCGAGCAGAAGGAAACTGCCTGCCGCTGATGAATCATTTGGCGGCTGCGCGGCCCGGTATTTCGCCCGTACACTCCTCGATGAGCGATTATTTTGGTCCGGAGTCCGGCTTCGTCGTCGAGTCACATCCCGAGCCGGCAGCGTGGCCCCATGAAAAAAGGCAACGCCTGCTGACCACTTGGGGCCGCATCGTCTGGACCTCGCTGCGAGACCAGATTCAGGCCAGCTATGAGCTGGCCCAAAATGACCTCGTCGGGTACGCGGAGCTCGGGCGATCGAGCCGGCAGCAGATGCGGGCCTGGGCTGGACGCGATGCGGTTGCGGCCCGACTTGAGGAGGCCCTCAGTAACATCCTTGGTCAGTCGCTCTGCCCGACCGACGAATCGGCTGTGGATGAAAAGCACGGCCAGTGGCGACAGCGCTCGGCTGCGGCCTGACGGCTGGATGACTTCAAAAGGTTTGGCGGTTCAGCAAGATGTGCTGCGAGGGAGAAGCGGATCCCCCCTTTGAGCATCGGCATCGGCATAGCCGCTGAAAAACAGGGGCAGTACCACCGCGGGAAGGTGTGGTATCGTGCAGCTATCAATTGGGTGGCGGTAGGCCACTCTTTGCGATCTCCACTTGCAAAAGTGCCGTAGGCCGTCCTGTCTTTCGTCGGCTCATCAGAACTGCACCGAATGGAACCGCCTGCCGCCACTCCCGCAGCATCGCCGATCGAGGGGCTCGGCATCTTTTATCTTGGCCGGCGCGTCGACCCGGCCAGCGGTGAACCGACGCCCGAGCCACTGTTGCTCGATGCCCGCCGGCTGACCACCCACGCCGTCTGTGTCGGCATGACCGGCAGCGGCAAGACCGGACTGCTGATCGACCTGCTGGAAGAGGCAGCCCTCGATGGCATCCCGGCGGTGGTGATCGACCCGAAGGGCGATCTCGCCAACCTGCTGCTCTCCTTCCCCGACCTTGCCCCAGCTGACTTCCTGCCCTGGGTTGATCCGGCGGTGGCCCGTCGTGAGGGAATCGAGCCGGCGGAGCTTGCTGCCCGCACCGCTGCCCAGTGGCGGCAGGGCCTTGAGGCCAGCGGCCAGTCACCTGACCGCATCGCCCGGTTGCATGCGGCTGCCGAGATGGCGGTCTACACGCCGGGCAGCCGGGCGGGCCGGCCGCTGGCGATGCTGGGCAGTTTCAGGCCGCCGGAGAAGTCGCAGACAGTCGATGCCGAGGCCTGGCGGGAACGGATTGAGGCACTCGTTTCGGGCATCCTGGCCTTGGCCGGCATCGACGCCGCTCCCGGCACCAGCCGCGACCATGTGCTGCTGTCGGCAATCATCGATCAGGCCTGGCAGCAGGGCGAGGCAATCGACTTCGGCCGGCTGATCCAGGCTATTCCAAAGCCGCCGCTGGAACGGATCGGCTTTCTCAATCTGGAAAACTTCTATCCCGCCGCCGACCGCTTCGCCCTGGCCACCAAGCTCAACACCGTTGCCGCCACGCCTGGCTTTGACGTCTGGCTCGACGGCGAGCCACTCGATGTCGATCGGCTGCTTTGGACCGAAGCCGGCCGGCCGCGGGTGAGTATCGTCTCAATCGCCCATCTCTCCGAGCCGCAGCGGATGGCCTTCGTCACGCTGCTGGCTGGCCAGACCGTCTCGTGGATGCGGTCGCAGCCGGGCACGTCGTCGCTGCGGGCGATCTTTCTGATGGACGAGGTCTTCGGCTATCTGCCGCCGACGGCCAATCCGCCGAGCAAGGCTCCGCTGCTGACCATGCTCAAGCAGGCCCGGGCCTATGGGCTGGGCGTGGTGCTGGCCAGCCAGAACCCGGTCGACCTTGACTACAAAGGCCTGTCAAACACCGGCCTTTGGTTTCTCGGCCGGCTCCAGACCGCCCGCGACAAGGCCCGGGTGCTCGATGGCCTGGAAGGGGCGGCAGCCGCCGCTGGCCGCTCACTCGACCGCGGCGACCTCGACCGCCTGCTCTCCGGGCTGGGGAAGCGGCGGTTTCTCATGCACAGCGTGCACGGCGATGCCGAGACTGTCTTTGAGACTCGCTGGACGATGGCCTATTTGCGCGGACCGCTGCTGCGGGAGGAACTCAGCCGGCTGCCCGGGGCAACCGCTCCGCCGTCACCGCCAGCCGCCGCATTACCAGCTCCAGAGACAGCGACGGCACCAGCTGCTTCCGCCGCTGCCGAGCCTGCCGGCGGCCCGCGGCCTCTGCTGCCGCCGGGCATCAAAGAGGTCTTCGTTGCGGCCGACCAGCCCGAGGCAACTGGCGTGACCTTGCAGCCGGCCATCCTCGGCCGGGCCTGGCTGCGGTTTTCCGCACGATCGCTCGGCGTTGA
>RFVE01000152.1:2500-6240 GCA_009922585.1 Planctomycetia bacterium | reverse complement strand
GTGCCAACGATTCGTACATCCAGGGCTCAACATGACCGGTTGCAATGGTAGCCGTGAGTAGGTCGGCCGCTTTGGCAAACCGTTCTTCACGCCCCAGCAGGCCGGCGGTTGCCCGGACGCGTGCAAGCCGAACAGCAAGTTGCTCGGGCGTCAGCTCCGGATCACTCGACTCACGGTCGCTGCGGCCGCTGGGCAGTGGTCCAAGATATGAACGGATTTCTGCTGCCAGATCATTGCTGTCTAACAATGACTCCGACAGCGCGAAGTCTTCCAGCGGCACGTTGTCGGTTGGCGTCGTCTCGGGTTGAGTTGGTGCCCTTTTGGCTGCGGTGCCACGTTCTCCGTCCCTTTTTGCAGAAGCGGCTCGAACTGATGCACGACCGCCGGTGGCTGCGGCCTCTGCGTCGGCGATTTGGAACATACCGCCGCCCATCATTCCACCGCCTGCGGGGCCAGCTTGAATGCCTCCACCCTGACCACTGTTGATGCCGCCTTGGCCGCCGAGGCCGCCACCCGTCTGGAACGGGTTGACACCACCGTTCGGATTAACAGGAATCACCAGGTCCGCTACCGGGTAGACCTTGATTGACATGTAGTTTTGCTCGGCATAGGTCTTCTCGGTGATCAGCAGACTTTCGTCCCGAATAACGTAGGTGAGCGGCAACTCGCCGTAGGTCGCCAACGCGCGACGAAGTACGGAGCGAAGAGAAATTCCGCTGTAGTTGCCAATCAGGTTTGGTGGTTCGTTGGGCTCAATATTGAATTCATTGACAAGATACGGGTCGATCGTCACTTGAATTCCAAACTTATCTTCAATGATTGACTTGAACTGGTTGAGCGTCACGCCCTCTTCGCCCAGGTCAAAGCTTTCCGTTGTCTGTTCGAGCGCTTCGTAAATCTTTGTTTCTGCCTCCGAGTCACCACCGAGGTCGACCGACTTATACTTCTTTCGGAGTTCTGTGACCTGTCGCCAGCGAACTGGGTCGGGATAGATAATCGGCGGCTCGTCTGGGTTAGGAATTGCGGCGATGTCGACCAGTTGCAAGGTGTCCATGAAGCCTCGCTGCATCTCGCGGCGAAAGCGGGTGTTCTTGGTGTGATAGTCCAAGATGCCGGCAACAAGGGGGGCCTGACGGGCAACTGCCCGGGCGGTCATCGGCATTCCCTGATTGGCATAAAGATCAGGAGCCTCCAGCTGCATCTCCTTGCCGATGTCACGCTCTGCCTCGGTGAACCGCCTGGTGGGCTGCTGATAGCCGACCCGAATTCCCTCCTCCACCAGCGCATGATACCGCTTTGCCAACTGGCTGAACTTCTCTTCACGACGACGGAGTTCACCATCAATTCGGGCACGTTCTCGGGCAACGGCCCTCGTCCGTTCTCGGGCAAGATCCCGCTCAAGCTTCTCTTGCGAGCGAATCAGCGATTCGCGGAGACTGACTTCTATCTGCCGCTCAAGTCGGCCCTGAACGGCAGCATCGAGATCTGTCGATGCCCGCACCTGCTGCTGCAGGGCTTTTAAATTGATGCGAGCCGTGTCCGGGTCGGTCGCCATCAGATGGCGGGCATCGCGAAGGCCAACAGCGGTTTCCCGTTCCAGTAACTGGCTACGAATACGCCGGCGATTCTCAATTTCCTGAAGTTCTGAGCCAGAAAGCGACCTTTCGGCAACGAACGAGCCTGAGTCTTCGGGAGCAGGCAGCCGCTGAGGAGGTGATGAGGTGGCGTCGGGGTCGCTCTGCGCGACCGGCTTTGCCGGCGTCGGGAGTGTGGCCGCGACGCCTTTTTGGCTGGCCGTACGAATGAGGGCAGCCTCTGGGTTGTCGGGATCCCGGCGAAGTGAAGCTGCAGCCAACCGGCTGGCTGCGGCATGAGCACCCGACGCCTCGGCCTGATGTGAGAGCCTTGCGAGTGTTGCTGCTTCATCGCGAATCACACGTTTGGCAATCTCAAGCCCTTCGGTTCCGAGCAGTGGCAGGAAGATCCCCCCGGTGTCAAACGCATTGCGGGCCAGTTGTTCGAGAAAGGCGTTATCGCTGGATGATTCACGCTGTGGGAGGTCGAAAGCCAACTCGACGTCCTGCCATGCATCCGGACTTTCCCGGCTCGGGGTAGATTCGGCTGAGACGTTGATCGACGCCGGCGTCAGAGGGCCGAGAAACAAAACAATCGAATCGCGGTCGTGGCGAAGCGGCGGCAGTTGAAAAGGCAGCATTGCGACAGACGCATCGCTGGTGGCTGAGCCGATTTTGAGGGATCCGTCGTCTGGCCAGAGGACGGGTTCCACGGCTCGTTCCGCGACTTGTCGCCCGGCTTCCTCAGCGGAGATAGCGTCGCTCGGGGTGATGACGTTGCCGCCACTGCCTGCGGCAAGCGCAGCCAAAAAAGGCCAATTCACCTGATTCCCGATCGCCACCGCTGAGAATGAGACCCGCTGTTGTCGGAGTGCAGCGAGGGTGGCAGCGAAGTCTTCCGGAAGAATGCCTGTCAGCCCCGGGCCGTCACCAACGTAGATAATTGCCCCCGGCGAGGTGCTATCCGACAACTGCTCAAGGGCTGAACGTAGCCCCCCAAGGAGGTCGGTATTTCCGAGCGGAGTTCGCCGTTCAAGGTCCAGCCTGGCCGCAGCAACGCGTTGATCTGTAGCGGGAGTGAACTCGTCCATGCAGGGTGTGCAGGCGACATCGACCGCCCCCAGCATCAGCGAGTCGGCGGGCCGCGCGGCGGCGACTATTCCGTCGACCGCACGGAGAGCGTCTTGCTGAATAAGGCCAACCTGGCTGGCCGAAGTGTCAATCAGTACATAGACGCGAGTGGCCGCAGACTCGACCGGTGTTCCAGATGCTCGCAGCCCAACGGCAGTGATCGGGGGCGTTGAATCGTCCTGATGAGTTGCCAACAGCCAAGTCTGCTCAGCTTCGGCAACACTTGCCGGAGCAGCAGTGCCGGTAGCTGGTACGAAGGCCGCTGCCAGCCACCCGACAAGCAGTGGCAGTAGAGAACGAATCGACATGGGAAACCTCATGCAAGGGCTCAGGACGTCGAGTCCGGCGGGGTGGACCTTAAGGCTGATGATATTTTCAGAACTGCCCCAACGCCACGTCGATCTGCAGGTTGTTTTTCATCATTCAGGTCTTTTTTTCGGGTTGGTAGGCCCTGAGGCGGTTGCTACCGTTTTGCAGACGGTTTGTCGCTGCATTCCGGCCCCTACAGGTTAGGGGTCCTGAGATCACTTTTGGCAAGGCGGGCGAGGGCCTCCATGATGTCTCTGCGGTTGTACGGCCCTGGCTGTCCTTGGAAAAATTCCTTTATGGCCTTTTTCCACTTGGTAAACACCCGAAAATGTCGGGAGTTTTCGGCGTTGCCGGTCGCCGCATCCTGCAGCAGCAGACTATTTTCACTGCCCGCGAAAGCGATCGGTAGGGCATTGGTGCTGGCCGGAGTGGTTGCGATCGTCCGCTTCTCCATCGCCGCACCGCCAGATTTGCCAGGAGAAATTGGCCAGCCTGCGCGGCGGCTCACGTCAGAAGAGCAGACGAATGTCTCGGTTTACGAAAACGTCAATCGAAGCGTCGTCAACATCAATACGAAGACGACGGTCACCACCGGATTCTTCCTGCTGGAATCACCTTCAGAGGGCGCCGGCTCGGGTATTGTCATCGATCGACAGGGCCATGTGCTGACGAATTTCCACGTGGTCGAGGGGGCTCAGGAGATTCTCCTGACGCTCTATGACGGGT
>RFVE01000151.1 GCA_009922585.1 Planctomycetia bacterium | reverse complement strand
GCAGCCTCTTCGTGGTTGGTGACCCGAAGCAGTCGATCTACCGATTTCGTCGGGCTGACATCGGCACCTTTGAATTTGTCCGCGACCGGATTGAAGCCTCCGGTGGTAAACGGTTGTCGCTGACGACGAACTTTCGCACCACTGCCGAACTGGTCGAGTGGGTCAACGACATGTTTCCCCGCCCGTTTGCCGCCCATGCCGATCAGTCGGAAGACGCCGCCTATGGGCCAGGCTTTACGGCCAGCCATGTCGGCCGGGCCGACGCCACGGGCGGAGTGCTGGTCGGCCTGCGGCAGCTGCGGCTGAAGTCAGCCGACCCGATCGTAGAAGCGGAAGCGGTGGCCCGGTTCATCCGCCGGGCGATCGACCAGGGGCTGACCGTGCCGCGATCGCACTCTGAGCTCGAACGCGGCGTCGGCCCCGCCTGCCGTCCCGAAGATTTCTTGATTGTCACCTGGGATACCGGCGAACTGGCAACATTTGCCCGGGCCATGAACGCGGTTGGCCTGCCTTGCGACGTGACCGGCCAGAAGGGGGCCGACGCGGCTGACGATCTCGCCATGCTGCAACTGGTGCTGCGAGTGGTGGCCGATCCAGATGACACGGTGGCGGCGCTGGGGGTGCTCCGCGGGCCCGTCTTTGGTTTTCCGGACACTGATTTACGGGCGTTCCACAAAGCGGGCGGCACGATCAACGGCCGCCTCGCTGTGCCCGAAAGCCTGTCCGATGCCGACCTGCGGCAGCGGCTGGTCGCGGCGGGTGACGCCTTCAAACGCTGGCGGCGACTGGCGGCCTCCTTGCCGCTGGCGGCCGCGATCGAGCGGATTGCTGATGATGCCGGGCTCTTTCTCATCGCCTCTGCGGCTGGCGGCCGGGCAGGGCGGCGGGGTCGGGCAGCGGCTGGCGTGCTGGCAACACTGATCGAACGGATCCGAGCCGAGCGGTCGCTGGTCACGAGTGTGCCCGATGCAATCGATCGCATCGACGACCTGCTGGCCAAAACCTTTCCCAAGCGAGACTTTGACACCCTGCCACTCGACGCAGCAGTCGGGGGTGCGGTGCGGGTCATGAACCTGCACAAGGTGAAGGGGCTCGAGGCCCCGGTTGTCTTTCTCTGTGATCGGGACGGCCCCCAGCAAAGCCGTGATCGTGGTGCCAGCTGCCACATTGCCCGAACCAGCAATGAGCCTATTGGCTCCTTTGCGGTCAAGCGACCCCGCAACAGTTTTGGGACCAGCTTCACCACGCTGGCGGCACCGCTCGACTGGCACGAACAGGAGGCAACCGAGCAGCGGTACCTGGAGGCTGAGTACCTGCGGCTGAACTATGTCGCAGGCACCCGCCCCGGTGCCTGCCTGGTTGTCTCGGTCTACGAAGATTCAAAAGGAACCGTGACGGGCGGCTGGCATGAACTGGCCCCGGGCATCACGGCGGTCGCTGACCTGCCGGAATTACCGGAATCCGCTGCCGATGAGCCCGTCGCCGCGGGGCTGCTCGCGACGGACGAGGTGGCGGCGGCCCAGGCTGAACTGCAGACGCGGCTGGCCGTGCTCCGGCGGGCAAGCTATGGCACCGTCACTCCCCGTGACTTTCTCACAGAGCCGGCAGAACGCATCCGCCACACCGGGCGTGGACTGGGCCAAGACTGGGGGACGGTCATTCACCGGTTGCTAGAACTCGCGGTGGCGGCTGCCCGAGGCACTGAATCGATACTGGATCTTGAGGCCGCAGCAACGAGTGCGATTGCTGAAACCGATCTGCTGCAAAGCGGTCATGACCAGCAGCTGCTCATCACGCGGGCAGTCGAGCTGGTACAGGAGGTGATGCAGCACCCGGTCTGGCGGCGGATCGTGGCGGGCGCGCAGTGCCATGTTGAACTGCCATTTACCATTTCTGTGCCGGCGGCCGAAATAACCGCTGAGGTGGAAGTGGACTATGGCCCCGTGCCGGAGACGCTCGATGCCATGAAAGCGGCCAGGATTGGAACCGCTCCTGCTCAGGCAGCCACAACGGTGGTCACCGAAAAGCCGCCGGTGCTGATCCGCGGCCAGATTGATCTGGTCTATCAGGACCCCGATACCGCACCAAACGCTGGGATGACCGACTGGCTGGTCCTCGACTGGAAGACAACCTCTGTCGCCGACTCAGAAATTGGCAAACTGGAGGATCACTACCGGCCCCAACTGCGACTCTATGCCCGCTGCTGGGCGGCCTGGCTCGCGCAGGAGTAGAACCACTCCCACACATTCGGTATTGCCTGCGGTTGAGCCATCCCGACATGAACACCATGACCTGCTTCATCCACACCGCCGACTGGCAGCTTGGCAAGCCCTTCTCCCGCGTCGCAGATCCCGACCGCCAGGCCAACCTGCGGCGACAGCGGCTTGACTCGCTCGATCGCATCGGTGACGTCGCTCGCCAACAGCAGGCCAGCTTCGTGGTGGTGGCGGGTGATGTGTTTGACAGCCACCGCCCGCCTGACCGGCTCGTCTCGCTGGCACTTGAGCGAATCGGCCGGCTCGGGCTGCCGGTCTACATCATCCCCGGCAACCATGACTACGGCGGCCCCGGCAGCCTCTGGGAGTCGGAGCATTTTCAGCGGGAGAACCGTGAGCTGGCCCCGAATCTCACCGTCCTGCTGGCAGCCGAGCCGGTCGACCGGGACGACGCGATCCTGCTGCCCTGCCCGCTGCTGCGGCGGCAGCAGCTGAACGATCCAACCGAGTGGATTCGCCAGTTCGACTTCACCGGCTGCGACGACCGGCCACGAATCGTGCTTGCCCACGGCAGCACCGTCAACTTCCAGGGGGAGGCCGACGAAGAGGATGAGCCGACGCAGCCCAACTTCATCGCCCTCGACCGGCTGACTGAGCAGCTCGACGCGATCGACTACATCGCGCTGGGTGACTGGCACGGCTTCGTGCAGGCGGGGGAAAAAGCCTGGTACGCCGGAAGTCACGAGACCGACCGCTTTCCGCGGCCGGGCCAGCTGCCGGGGCAGGTGGCTTGCGTCCGAGCCAGCAGGGGTCAACCGCCCCAGATCGACCCGGTGCCGACCGGTGCGATCCGCTGGTTCGAACATGCCGAGACCTTTGTCGCTGCCGATGGGCCGCAGCAGCTCGATGCCGCGCTGCGGCAGCTGACGAACAAGCTGGGCGTTGGCAACGCTGTCGCCAAGCTTAGGCTTGATGGGCACCTCGGCCTTGAGGATCACCAGGCCCTCACCACGATTCTCGACACCTGGGCCGCTCGGCTGGCCCATCTTCGAATCGAGCATCGGGTGGCGGTCCAGCCGACCGCAGCAGAGCTCGATGCCCTAACGAGGCGGGCTGAGGACCCCTTGATTGCTGGTGTCGCTGAGACGCTCGTGGCCGAGATGCAGGCTGGTGGCGACACGGGCGAGGTCGCCGCCATCGCGCTTGCCATGCTGCACCAGGAAGTCAGCCAGCCGGAGGGCCGTCCATGAAAATCCAGAAGGTCACGCTGCGGAACTACCGCCGGCATGAACAGCTTGAAGTCAGCTTTGCTGCCGACCGGACACTGATCCACGGTCCCAACGAGATCGGCAAGAGCAGCCTGATCGAAGCGATTCACCGCTGTCTCTTCTATCGACACAAGTCGAGAGCCGCCGGGCTGCTGGAGCGGATGCAGCCCCGGACCGGTGGTGATCCAGAAGTGACGATCGAGTTTGCAACCGGCGGCGTGCAGTACACCCTGCAGAAAAAGTTTCGGGGGCCGACCGGTTCCCGGGCGGTGCTGAAAATCGCCGATGACCAGCGGCTGGAAGGAGATGCCGCCGAGGACGCCCTCCTGAAGCTGTTGCAAGTCGATGAGGTACGGGGCCAACAAGAAGAGGCCTTTAATGCGCAGTGGGCTCACCTCTGGGTCTGGCAGGGCTCGGCCCAGGATGAGCCTGCTGACAAGACCAGTGGTGGCACAGTCCAGCAGCTTCGCCAACAGCTACAGCAGCAGGAGGGGCTGGGGGTCTTGGCTTCACACCATGACGACGCCGTCAAGGCTGTGTTTTTGAAACGCGCCGAGGCCATCTTCGGGCAGGGGACAAAGCCCAAAAAGAAGTCACGGCTGGGGCAGGCAGAGGAGCAGCTCGCAGCCGCGGTGGAAAAAACCAAGGCAGCCACCGAGCAGTTCCAGGCGAGTCTCGAAGCCACCGATCGACTCGTCAGGGCTGAGGAGCTAATTGCAACGAGCACCAAGACGCAGTCCGAGGCTGCGGCAGCGATTGTGCCGATCCAACAGCAATTGGCCGAGGCTAAGCGGCTGGCCGGTGAACAGTCCGATCAGCAGAAGCTGGTCGATCGGGCAACTGAGCAGCTGGAAGCCCTCCAGCAAAGTGACACTGCCATCAGGCAACTGGCAGGAGAGCTGACCGATCTTGCCCGGCGGATCGAGCCTGCAGAAGCGCAGCTTGCCCAGCTGAAAAAGCAGCAGGCCGAGCGGGCGACGAAGGCCGAAACTGCTGCTGCTGCCCTTGAGGCCTCTCGGCAGGAAATCAGCCGCGTGCAGGATCGCCGGGACCTCTTTCGCGAACAACAGGCGTTGATCCAGGCTGGCCAGCAGGCGGGTGAACTGGCTGAACTGATCAGTCGGATTAGTTCTGCCGAGACGGCAATCGATTCACTCACGCGGGCGGTCGATAACCTCCCCCCGATTGACAACGATGCCATTCAGGAACTGGCCAAACTCGAAGAGCAACTGCGACTGGCCCAGGCGAAGGTTGAGCTGACGGCGACGGGTATTGAACTGCAGGCCGTAAAGCATGAGCTGTGGCTGAACGGACGACCATTGGCCCTCCACGACCGCCAGACCATCACCGAAGCTGCCACGATTACGATTGATGGACAGACTGAACTTGTGATTACGCCGGGGGGTGGGGCCTCACTCGCAGCAGCCCGGGAAGATGCCGCAGCTGCCGAGCAGCAGCTTCGAGAGCGGCTGGCTGCATTGGGGGTAACCGATCTCGAGGCAGCGGCTGACCGGCTGGCCCAGCGACAGCAGCTCACCCTGCAAATCGATCAGCATGAACTTGCCATCAGTACCCTGCTCGGCGTTGAAACGCGGGAAGAACTCGCCGAACGCGAGCGGACCAGCCGCCAGCGGGTAGCCGAGGCGGAGCAGCGGGTCGCCGCACTACGGCACCGCGAGGACAGCGGTCTCGCCACGGTTGTGCTGCCCGAGAGACCTGCCGAACTTGAGCAGGCAGCTGCTGCAGTCGAGGCTGAATATGAACAGCTGCAGCAGACAGTGCGTGCACGGCTCGAAGCCGCAGAGGCGGCCCGCCAGTCCCAGACCAGTGCGGAACAGGATGTGTTGCAAGCAGAACAGGCTGTGTTCACCGATCGCACCACACTGGAGACACTACGCCGTCGCCACGAAACATTGGAAGGGCATCACGGTGATGAGGCGACGCGGGCTCAGGCACTGCTTGCCGCCCGGGCCGAGCAGCAGGCTGCCCAGGCTGCCGTTGCCGCGACTGCCGCACAGCTCGACCAGCTTGACTGCCCAGGGCTGGAGGCTGATCGTTCCCGCTTCGAGCGGGTCGCTGGCCAGGCAGCCCAGACGATTCAGGACGCCCGGGAATCCCGTGCTGCCGCCCAGGCGGTGCTGACACAGGCTGGATCGATCGATCTCCATGAGGCCCGGGCGTCTGCCCAGGCTGCGCAGGCGGCGGCCCAGCGGGAATGCGAAGCTGCCCGACGGGAGGCTGCTGCCATTGCCCGACTGCGGGACTGCTTCACGGCAATCAGCCGAGAACGGGCCGATCAGGTCGTCGCCCCCTTGCGGGCCAAAGCCGAAGATTACCTGACGGCCATGTTCGGCAAGGGCACAAAGGTCGCACTCAGTTTTGATGACCAGCAGGGGTTCTTCGATCTCCAGGTGATGCGACCAGATGCCGGTGGGCATAGCTTTTCGTTTACCGAACTGAGCGGCGGGACCCGCGAGCAGGTTGCCGCCGGGCTGCGGCTGGCGATGGCTGAAATTCTCGCCGCCCGCTACGGTGGCAGCCTGCCGGTCGTCTTTGATGACGCCTTCACCAATAGCGACCCGGAGCGAATTGGCAGGCTGCAACGGATGCTCGATCTGGCCGCCAGCCGCGGCCTGCAGGTGATCGTGCTCTCCTGCGGACCGGCCGCCTATCGGATGTTCGGCGCCACCGAGATTGACCTGGTGAATCTGCTCCGCACCGAAGCAGTTGGCACTTCTCCCGCCGCCTCAGAACTTCAGCCGGGCCCCTGAAAGACGGCTGTGGAGTTCGGCCATCAGGTCGTCCTCTGCCGCCT